>JAJSAA010000002.1 GCA_024274995.1 Deltaproteobacteria bacterium | reverse complement strand
GCCGGTTATGATAAATCCTGCTCCGTTGGAACCTGCTCAGGAGACGGCTGGTTTGACCGGGAAAGATGCTAATTCCAGTAGAGCAGATGTTCAGGAGGAACAGGCCGCAGAATCGGCCTTCCCTACCCCGGAGAAAGCGGCCGCGCTTCCCCCGCCTCAGCCCTTGGAGTTAGTTCGGGAAATCCCCCCCCCCTCCAAGTCTCTGGAACGGGATTGGCCCGGATTTATCGACCATGTTAAGGAACGCAAGCGGTGGATGGCCAGTGCTTTGCAACTGGCGGAAAAGGTGGATGAACAGGAAGGGGAGCTGATAGTTAAATTTGATGATCCCGCTGAATGTCTTATTCTACAGGAAGTGGATAATCTTAAACTGTTAACGGAGTTTGCCCAGGATTTTTTCCAGAAGGAGCTGCTGGTTAAAGTTACAGCCGCCGGCAGTAACGGAGAAGGCGAAGAGCTTGATAATCCCATGGAGGAACGCCGGGCCCTGACCCGGGATCCTGTAGTGGAGATGGTTGTCGATACTCTGGGCGGTGAGGTGAGCGGGGTGAGAACTGGCCCGAGAAGCAGGTAGGCGGCAACATTTGGCGAATAAGTTACAATATAGGGAGAATTTTTTATGGATATGAAACAGATAATGGAGCAGGCTCAGCAATTTCAACAGCGTCTTGCCGGGATGCAGGAGGAGCTGGCTGGTCAGCGGATTACGTCAAGCGTGGGCGGCGGCATGGTGACTACCGTAGTCAATGGCCGCCATGAGCTGCTGGAGTTAAAGATTGATAAAGAGGTTATTGATCCTGATGATCCGGTAATGCTGCAGGATTTGATCATTGCCGCAGTCAACGATGGGATGAGTAAGGCCAGGGATGCCGCTCAGGTGGAAATGGCCAAATTAACCGGCGGTCTGAATATGGGCGCCAGTCTGTCCGGCCTCTTTGGCGGTTAAGCGGGGAGGCGGGATTGATGGAAATTATGCCGGCCCCCCTGGCCCGTTTGATTGCCGACCTTGGCCGTCTGCCGGGAGTAGGTTCCAAGACCGCTTCCCGCCTTGCCATGCACATCCTGCGGCGGCCAGCCTCTGAGGCTCGGGCTCTGGCCGCTGATCTAATGGATTTGCATGAAACTATTCGTCTGTGTGGAACCTGCTTTGCCTTTTCCGAGGATGATCCTTGTCTGGTCTGCCGTGATTCAAGGCGTGATAAGCGGCTTATTTGCGTGGTGGAGGGGATTGATGATCTGTTGGCTATTGAGAAAACCAGCAGTTTTAAGGGGCTGTATCATGTTTTGCATGGGGTGCTGTCACCAATGGACGGTATAGGCCCGTCAGAAATCAAAATAGACGCCTTAATAGGCAGGATAAAGAAGGACGGGGTACGTGAGGTGCTCATTGCCACCAGTTCTACTGTGCCTGGAGAGGCCACGGCGAGTTATCTGCTTGAGCGGCTGAAGGGATTGACCACCGTCTCCCGCCTGGCCTGCGGTATTCCCATGGGCATGGACATAAAATATGCCGACGAACATACCTTGGCCCGGGCCATCGAAGCCAGGGCTTATGAGGGAAACCAACCTCTATAAACAATTCCATTTACTTTGTCACTAAAATATGTTATCGTGCGCTGAAATAATTTATTTTTTGTAAGTGTTCGGTTGCGGCCAGCCTGTGGCTGAGTACTCACAATATAGAGCTAAGGGCGGTTTTATGGGTCTTGGCTCTATATTGCGTTTTTTAAATTTAAATAAAAGATGGATATTCCCCATGACGAAAAAAACTTCTTCTTCTTTTGATGTTGGCGATATGGCGGTATATCCTGCGCACGGAGTTGGTCAGATAGAGGCCATCGAAACCCGTGATGTCGGGGAATTGCAGCAGATGTTTTATGTAATCAGGATCATGGATACCAATATGGTGGTTATGGTGCCTACCACCTCCAGCTCTCATGTCGGGCTGCGTTCAATTATTAATGCCGATGAGGTCGATAATGTCTATTCGATTCTGCGGGAGAAGGATGTCGTAATTACCGCTAGGCCCTGGAATCAGCGCTATCGTGAATATATGGAGAAGATAAAGACTGGCTCCGTATATGAGATAGCCGAGGTTCTGCGTGATCTTTACGCCCTGCAGGAAGATAAGACCCTGTCTTTTGGTGAGCGCAAGATGATGGATACGGCTCAGAGTCTGCTGGTCAAAGAGATATCCATTGCCGATCAGATTAATGAAGAGGCCGTCTCTGAGCGTATCACTCATATTTTCGCTTAAGGTCTGTCCTTATCCGACAGGCGGCAGTCAAGCCAACTTTCCCAGATTATTTCCCTTCCTTAGTGCCGGTAGAACATCGCATCCAGAATACACTTGAATTTATCGTTCAGGCCAGCCATGATAGTCAGCGTCTTGATCTCTTTTTAACCACCTGTTGTGAAGGGCTTATTCCCGGTTCATCCAGGTCAATGCTCCAGAATCTTGTCCGTAAGGGCCTGGTGGTTGTAAATGACAAGAGGCGTAAGACTGGCTAT
>JAJSAA010000036.1 GCA_024274995.1 Deltaproteobacteria bacterium | reverse complement strand
TGCCTCTTTTCAGTTATGGCGGTTCCTCACTATTGACCAATCTGGCCGGTATCGGCATACTCCTCAATATCCGCATGCGGCGTTTTATGGTTAAAACCACGTAAAAGAGTTCGTAACTATTCAGCTGTACCACCCCATCTTCGCCCTCCTCACGTACAGGAAGTATCGGAGTCTACGCCTACGCTCCGCTTACCTAACTCGGAGGCCGAAACGAACGAGGTAAGCGCAGACTCCGAGATGGAGCACACCTGAACAGTTACGGTTGCGAGTTAAGGGTAATTCCCAGCCCTCGCTGAATAGTTACAAGAGTTCTGCGTAAATCGGCAACAAACTGTTCAGAAATATCTTTATTTAACAGTTTGCTGCTGTTTGATGCGTTTTTGCAGCTGCAGCGGGAAGGTCAATACCGTGGAAGTGGCATCGCTTAAGATATTAATTCCACCGCTGTGCAGAATTATCCCCACATAGAGATTAACCGTGCCGGCTGAGTTTTTATTCTTGGCAGCCGCTGCCGGTTTTTTTATGGGCCCAAGGTGGTAATCCGCGATATAACCGTCAATCTTTCTGGTGCGCCAAAGCTCGGTGAGGCCTATGCCGTTCCAGGTCAGAGCGTCAATCTCACCGCTGGGATAGCTCTTATATTTACCCATAATCCGGGAGGCGGAAGACAAGTTTCTGTTAATAATAATATCGGGACGCCCATCACCATTAACATCACGAATAATTATACGGGCTGGGACATATATCCTCGGTGCCTCATAGGAACCATTTTCCAGATCCTTATTTATATCATCAAACCCGATGCCGCCAAGATAGGTGGTGGTGCCGCCATAATAATCATCACTGACCCACATAACCTTACCGCTGGGACGCAAAACAAGAATTTTATCGCCATGACTGATGGCCACCACCTCATGGCGGCCGTCACCATCCAGATCGACTATGGAAAAATCAAACAGGTTGACCCCGTTGACCGGCACCATCCCAGTCTTAACAAGCTGGCCGTTTTTTAGCTTGAGACGGTAAATTCCAGGGGCCAGCAAAGTTCCAAAACCACCCTTCTGACCGGCCAGCACCCGCCCCTCGCCAGGGATATTAATCGCCCTTATATACCATCTCTGATTATCGGCCAGCTTAACAAACTTCTTGCCATCCCATTCCAGGATAAAAGAGTTGGGGCGTTTGGCATCGGCGGCGCTGACGTATATTTCCTGTCGGCCATTTTTATTTAGATCAGCCATGGTGATGGCGTGAATGGCATAACGTTCAGATGTTGACATCTGCCATATTTTCTGAAAACGATTGCCCAGGCGGCGAAAGATTCTGATCTCATGCTTGGCCGCCAGGACAAATTCAGTTTTACCATCGCCATCAACATCGCCAACCCCCATGGCCACCAAACCAAAACGAAAGTTCTGACTCTTTGAAAAACCAAAGAGCCCAGTAATTACCCCCTGCGGCCGTAAGAGACTGCCGCCGTAACCGCCCTGCAGACCAGCCCGAAAGGCAAGCTCCGGATTGGCGGTCCGGTAGGGAGAAGCGGCAGCAGCCGGGGTAGCAATTGCCGCCACCCGCGGGGCGGAGGCGCTCAGAGCTGTGGTCGGTCTCTTCTTACCAAAAACTTTTTCGGCGATATCCCAGCTCAGAGAATTAACCGCCTTTATAATTCCACCCTCTGTGGCAGCGGTAGCATAGAATTTTCTGCTCTGGCCGCCCTGGACGGGGGCAAGTGTAACGTCAAGCGAATAGCTGCCGCCAAAGACCGTCATACTACCCTTCAGGCTATAATCGGCCCCGGCCTCTGGGGGCACTATATTTACCCCGGCATTATCAGCGAGACGACTGGCCAGCATTGACCTGATCCCACTTTTAAGATACGACATATCTTTAGCGGCATTAATGGTAAATGGCTTAATGACTACCGTTGGCGGAGCCGCTGACACCGGGAGGGCAAAAGAGATGATCAGAACGGCAAGGACATAAATCTGCAAAAATCGTTTAGAATTCATGGTATTATTCTGGCTGTGGTTAACTTTAAATGAAAAAGGCATATTGGCCTGACTGCCCAGGCCGGGAAGAAACCGCCTTAAATCCCGCGGCCGCACTCCTATATGGTAGTTGCACATTAGCAAATAAACCATTTTACCGCACTTGGCAACCAGACAGATTAAAAATATCTTTTAAAGTAAATATTCGGGTTATGCTAAAAACCAGCTATTTTCGACAAATTGTAAATGTTTGGGGAGTGCCTCATCTTCGTTCATTCTGGCCGGTGAAGCGTACTAATGCTACTCGAACCGGCCAGAATGGGCGAAGATGAGGTGCTACTCGAATATTTACCTTTTAAACACCATAAACCTTGACTTGCTGATAGATTAGACGTGACCAAAATAAAAATTGACAAAGACCTGTATGAACAACATCAGGATTGCTTCCCCGCCCTGACAGTTATCCCTCATATTTCCTTATTTAGTCTTGCAATTACCAGCTTTTTAGTTATAATTCGCAGTTAAATGCGGACACCACGAACGAACAAAGTACAAAATTACTCGTAATATTATACAATTACCGGAGAAGTGAAATGAAAAAGGTTATCTGCCTGATTAACGTGCTAATTTTCTTTGCTCTCGGTAGTTATGCCGCGGCCTCGGTTATTGATTCTCCTCACAATGAGACCCACGGCATTAGTTGCGGCGACTGCCATACCTACTCCCTGTGGTGGCAATATTCACCAGCGGCCAATAACAGCACTACCCCTTATTCCTCAATTACCGCCGCCGTCTGTAATAAATGTCACGGCAGCGGAGGTTACGCGCCCAACAAGGTCAGCCATTCCTCCGCCTCCATGGGGAGCATGCATGATAAAAATCTCGGCGATTGGTCAACTAACTGCGTCGACTGCCATGACCCGCATTTCCAAGAGCAGTTAGGCTGGCTGTCCACTGACGAGGCAGCCCTTTATTTAGTAAACGGCAGCATTGATTCCGGCT
This sequence comes from Deltaproteobacteria bacterium, assembly GCA_024274995.1. GTDB lineage: Bacteria > Desulfobacterota > Desulfobulbia > Desulfobulbales > VMSU01 > JAADIV01. The sequence goes on along the minus strand of JAJSAA010000036.1, from coordinate 26,107 downwards.
CCATTCAGGTTGACACCACCGCCAATACCACCACCTTTACTTACAACAACGCCGACTCATCCACCTTCTGGCCCGCTCCAGCTACCTGGGGGGCCAAAACTTCCCAAGGCCGGGGCCTGATTCTGGTACTGAGTAAAAACAACCCAGGCAACACCTATGAAATCAACAGCGCCGCACAGACTACCGCCATTACCCCCGGTACTCCGGGCGGCACCGGCTCAATAACGGTGCAGGGTATAATCCCCAGCAGTTACGACGGCAGTACCTTCGGCATTATTTACGGCCAATTAATCAAGAAGACCATTACCACCCCCAGGCTGGATGCCAACAACAAAAAAATCAACATGGATGTCAAGTTCTTCGATCCTAATATAACTTACGCCTCCGGAGAGGTCGGCGGCCTGGCTGACGGCTCCGGTCTGCCGCCCAAGGGTATCTGCCAGGTCTGTCATGCCTCAACCAAATATTATAATTATGACGGCCTACAGCCCGACCCCGCCGACCCCAACTATCCCAACGGGGCCAGAATAGCGGTCAGCACCCATTACAAAGGCAAATGCACCGCCTGCCATGTTACTCTACTCGGGTTCAAACCTTCATATCCGAATCATAACGTCTTTATCTCCGGTGCTGGAACCAGTTGCGTCAATTGTCACAACGCCACGGATATTATCGCCAATACTCATAAATTTCACTGTGGAGACTGCCATTATCCAGGGCCGCCGACCCTAATTTCGCCCTTTCCCAGCCCCAAATGGCCCACTCCCGCGGGTGCCGTCCGCCAAACCGGTACTTGTTATGATTGCCACAGCGGTATCGCAGCCGACTTCACCTCTCATCCCAACGCCCTGGATCATACCGGCCACGTGGATCCCAACCCCAGATGTACCGGCTGCCATTTCCATAGCAATAAAAACGTGATTACCGGTATTCATGTCACCAAGGTCTGTGCTACCTGCCACAATCTAACTTATGATACCACCACCGGTAAATATAGCGGCAACGGTGCCCTCATCAATCTGGCCGCCCAGCACGGCCCCGGCGACTGCACCAACTGCCATACGGATATAGCCGCTAATTTCTTCGCCCATCCCACCTCCGGGGATCATACCGGTCTGGTGACAGCCACAACGCAATGCGCGGTCTGCCATACCGGCGACCCAGTGAAAAGTGTCCATAACAGTAACTGCGGCATGTGCCATGCCAACAAAACAGGACTGCTCTACGGAATCGCCAAGACCAACGGCCCCGGCGACTGCCTTAATTGTCACTCCACCTATAGTGATTTCAGCAGCCATAATCCGCCCCCGCATACAAGCCAGGTCAGTGCGGGTGCCGCCTGTGTGAACTGTCATTCTAATCCGGATCTGATTAATGGTATTCATGGCCGTAACGGCTGTGCCACCTGCCATGACAGCAAAGGGGTATTAGTCGGCTCCGCCACCGGCCATAACGGCGGTGGCAAGTGCTCGGTTTGTCACAACACCGAAGCCACGGATCTGAGCGGGGGTACTCATCCCGCCGCCAGTCACTCCAGCACCATCGTAACCTTCATGGTTGGCAGCAGCTGCGTTACCTGCCACAGCGGAGATCCCGTTTCTACCGTCCACAACAACAATTGTTTAGACTGCCATGTGGCCTTGAATTCCACCCAGATTCACACCCTGAAGGGCAGCGCCGCTGGCCGGGAGGGCAATACAACCAATACCTGTGTTGACTGCCACACGGCCATTGCCAGCAGTTTCAACAATCACAACGCCTGGTCTCACAGCGTGCGGGTCAGCAGTACCGGTACCAGTTGCGCCTCCTGTCATCCTGGCGATCCCATCTTCACCATTCACCAAAAAGGCGGCTATTGCGTTGACTGCCATGCCAGCAATGACTGGCGGCTCATCGGCAACGCCGCCGGCAAGGGAACCGGCAAACCAGCCGTCAAAGGCAACAACTGCATGAACTGCCATGGCGGTTTCCCGCTCCATGACTCCTTGACTATTGACTTAAGCCACTCGACCCAGGTCACTGCCACCCCAACATGTATCACCTCCGGCTGCCACGATCAGATGTCCGATCTCGGGGCAAATATTTACGTGGGTTCTAACAGCGTCCACACCTCAGGCACTTACGCAGGTACTGATAGCTGTGCGGCCTGCCACCTTAGCGATGGTAGCCTGAACCCACCGGCCATAGTAGGCGGCGGTGACTGCAAGACCTGTCATAGTGATGCCAAGTACGACAGCACTCCACATTAACAAGGTAGGCGCTCCATAAACACCCTGAAACGCTTACATTTCGAGATGTTATAAAGTCAATAGTGTAGTTTATTGAGCGCTTACTTAACAAGAGCAGTCTATAACTACTGATAAAAACCGGCCACGCTTTGAAAGTGCGGCCGGTTTTTTATTGGCCGCCAATCAAGGTTGTAAAGTCGTAAAGGGCTAAAAGTTTTTTTGACAATTTCCATCCGACTCCTTATGGTTCAGAGGGATGTTCAAAAAATACCAACAGGGAGGGAATTATGCAGGAAACCGGCTACCTTAAGGAAAATAAAAAGGTTCTTGAACTGCTTAAAAGAATCAAAAAATTCCAGGCCTTTTCCGATGATGACATAGGGGCCTTTTTAGAGGTAGGAAAGTTAAAATCCTATGAGGCTGGAGAAACTATTATAAACAAAGGCGATAAGGATCAATGGGTTTATTTTCTAATATCCGGGCAGGTAAAAATTGTCAAGGGTTAAAAGACCTTCGCGATTCTGGAGGGCGGCGGCGACCTCTTTGGAGAAATGGGAGTCATTGACGGCGCCCCACGTTCGGCCAGCGTCTGGGCCCTGGCCAAGACGATGGTCTTGGGGCTGGACTGCAGTAATCTTGACCATAAACTCAAAGACAATGCCAGGGTATTCCAATATGCCGTTTTCAGACTCTTTGCCGAGACCCTCGCCGAACGTCTGCGACAGACCGATGAAGAATTATTAAAACTCCAGGCAGAATTACAGAAAAAGGATAAACTAATCACTCAGTTAAAAAAGTCCGGCAGCCAGGAAGACGAGACTATCTGGGTGTAGCCTCCTTCTCTTTATGTAACTCCTGCTCAATCATCACATCAAACCCATTAAGAGAACGCAGACGAAGGAGCCTGCCGTTAATAAATATTGTCGGTGTACCGTGGACACCGGCGGCTGCACCCTCCCGGAGATCCTCATTAACACGCTGGATGGCCTCAGGATCTTGACGATCATGCTCAAAACGCGGCATATTAAGCCCTATTTCCCGAGCGAATTGCTGGAACTTGGCCATACTCAAACTACTATAATGCTGAAAAATTTTATCATGCATCTGCCAATATTTGCCCTGCCGCCCAGCGGCAATAGCGGCAAGAGAGGCTTGACGCGAGAAGCGGTGCATCCGCAGAGGAAATTCTTTATAAACCAACTTGACTTTAGTAGGATATTGTTTGAGCACCTGCTCAAGTAGGGGATTGACCCTTGCGCAGTATGGTCATTGATAATCGCTGAATACTGCGATAACCACCGGGGCATCGGCAGACCCCTTGAATGGTGAGCCTTTAGTGCTGATATTCTGCACAAAGCTTAAGCGTGTCATACGCACCATGTGACGGGCACTATCGGTTAAGAACAGAGTAGTTCCATCTGGTGATACCGCGAGATGATCCGCCTTACCGCTTAGTTTGACCGAACCTTTGTGACGGCCCTTTGGGTCATATATTTCCACCCGGCCATCTTCAGTAAGAACAAATATCGATTGACCATCCCCAGAGATGGCAGTATCAAGGGGGGCGGAAGACAGACGCCAACTAACAATGGGCGTGGTCTCCACCTCTACCTTCGCCCCAGCCCAACCCGGAACCAGCAGCGGCAGAGCGAGCAATGAGCCTATAATAATTTTTTTGATCATAATTTTCTCCAGTTTTCAAAAATAAAGCAGTACCGTAAGCCGGATTGGCATCACCCCCGGTTTTTAGCCGGATATTACTGCAAATAAGTATGCAACTTAAACCACCAAAGGCCTAAGGTCAAATCAATCAAAATATGCCAGGGAATAAAAAATTCATCAGGAACAAAGATGCCTGAACTGCCAGAAGTTGAAGTCGTCCGCCAGGGGATTGCCCCCATGCTCATCGGCAGGACAATTACCCAGATCAAGACCAGCGGCCTGGTCCTGCGGCTGCCCATCCCCAAGACAGAGATTGAGCGCTATATTAAAGATCAGCCTCTAAGCGCAGTACGGCGGCGGGCCAAATACCTGATTGTGACAGCTGCCAATGATGCCGCCTTAATCATCCACCTCGGCATGACGGGACGGCTGGGATTGTTCAGGGCTGGTCAGGCCGCAGCCCCCCATGACCACCTATGCTGCCAGCTCGATAACGGCCTGGAACTGCGTTTTAATGATACCCGCCGTTTTGGCTCAATCCAGGTATTGCCTCCGGACGTCGATGCAGGGCTTTTTTTTGCCGCCCTGGGCCCCGAGCCCCTCGGCGATAATTTCAGCGCCGACTATATGTTGAACAGGGCCGGCAACAGAAGGCAGCCCCTTAAAAACTTCCTGATGGACAGTCATATAGTAGTGGGAATCGGCAATATTTACGCCAACGAAATCACCTTCGCCGCCTCTATCTCACCCGCGAGAGCGGTCAATAAGATAAGCCGTCTGGAGTGGCAGACCATTATTACCTCGACCAGAGAAATACTCAGAAAGGCTATTGCCGCCGGGGGCTCCACCATCGCCGATTTTATTAACGCAGGCGGCAAACCAGGATATTTCCAGCTCCAGCTCCAGGTTTATGGCCGCGCCGGTGAACCCTGCCCCATCTGCGGCACAGTCATCGAAAAAATCACCATGGCGGGCCGAGCCACCTTCTGGTGCCGCCACTGCCAGCATTAATCACCCGGCGCCGGAAAAGCCGACAATAACAAAGGTACCCTGAGCCACCGAGGAACGCATGGTTATATTTCCCCCCTGGGTAACAGCCATGAGACGGGCGCTATAGGTTCCCAGCCCACTGCCACCCCTCTTGCCCCAGGTCACGTATTTATCAAAAAATGAGGCACGCAGCTCCTCAGGAACAGCCCCCTCATTATGAATTATTATTTCTAAACGTCCATCCTCCGCCTTACGCATGGCAACCTCAATTGCCTGCCCGACGGGCGAGGCCTCCAGGGCATTTTTAATAAGATTAGCCAGCATACTGTAAGTCAGCAGTTCATCGCCGCTAATCATAAAACATTCATCCTTACGGCATGGCCGGTCGTTCACCAAGAGCCGCAGCTCAACCCGCCGACTCTGGAGCTGATCCAGAAGATCAAGGCCAATTTTGCGCAGAATGGCGACGCAATCCACCCTCACCGGCTGGAAATTATATCGTCCCGCTTCCATGCGGTAGATTTCCAGAGAGTTATTAATCAACTCTAACATCTTGTAACCGCTGTCCTCAATCATCTGCAACCATCGCAACTGCTCGGTGCTGAGATTATTCTGCTTGCGAATGAGATAGGGAATATTAACAATACCGTTTAAGGGCGCCTTCAAGTCATGGCGAGCGATACGGTCAAGCTCCTCCCGCAGACGGTTCGCCTCCTGACGCTCTCTCAGATCACGATCATAGGCCAGTACCCCTCTGAAAAGGCCCTTATCATCCATTAGGGACTTGGCCTTCCGCCATACCGGCCGCTCCTCCCGCTCCGGGCCATAATAAATTATTATCTCCTCCTCAACATTTACGACCGCCGCCCCTTTTAAACGCTCAAAATTAAGCTGGCAAACCTCCAGATTTTCCGGATGAATAAAATCAATTGTTCTCTTACCCACCATTTCCCAACGCCCCAGACCATAGAGGCGCAAGGCCGCCGGGTTCACATCAACAATTACCCCCTGATCATCGAGAACGCTGATGGCATCCGGGGCCGTCTCAAACAAAGTACGGTAACGTTCCTCACTCTGGCGGCGGGCGGCTATCTCCAGGTCACGGCTGCGGATCATATCATGCAATCGCCCCTTCATCACCAGAAAGGCCTGGGCCAGAACTCCGGTTTCATCATCTTTACGAGGCCTAATTTCTTGAGCCCAGTCGCCCTGTGCTAATTTATTGGCGGCTGCGGCCAGCTCCAATATCGGCCGGGTTATGCCCCGGGCCAGCTTATATGACACCAGCAGACATAAGGCCATGGTCAACAATATAATAGCGATATAGACAATAATTAAGCGTCTTGGCACCAGCATAAAACGGTTCATCGGCAAAGCGGCATCAAGAAAGAGATCCATTTCAGGCAGATAGACCAGGGCATTCATCACATCCTGCCCCAGAAGAGGAGCCCGTTTAATCCGCACCCCTTCCGGACACAGGCTGGACGTTCCGATTATTTTCCCCATATTCACCCGCTGCATGGTCTGTCTTTTATCCGGGGTAATCAGCACCCGCCCATCAGCAGTCATCAGTGTCAAATAGCCGGTTTCTTCAAAATGGAAATCCGCCATGGTTGGCGATAGTCGATCAATGGTGGACAGCACCATAACTGCCCCGGTAAATCGGCTGAAGCGGTCGCCGTAATAGATGTATTCAATATACGGCGGCGGCAGTTCCACCCCCACCGTATGCTCGGTAACAATTTTGAACTGAATAACATTGGGATGCTGCTTGGCCCGTTTAAAAATGGCGGAAGCGCCATGATCCATTAGATGAGTTGATTTGCGGCCGTGGACAACCTTGACCTTTTCAAGGCCGGTTTGATCGAGATAGGCTACAACGGAAAAATTCTGGCTGGCACTATCTTTTAAATACTCGGTGAGGGCACCCTCCCAGAAAGAGCTGGTATAGGTATAGGTGGTTACTGCCTCACTATGCCCCAGTTCTCTTATTTCACTTAAGATCAGATCCCAGTTATGACGAACAAAGTCAGCCTGGCTGACCGCCACATACCGCATCTGCCGTTTGGCACTGGCAGTAAGGGAGGTGTAGAGAATAAAATACCCGGCCACAGCGAGAGCCAAGGCTCCAAGGAGAGCCATGAGAAGCTGCACAAGCATAATTTTACTGTTAATGGAAAGAGCCTTCACATCTATTTACCGCCTTGTGCCTTAGTGTAACTTCAGCTGTGATCTGAGCAGTTACATTCAGTAGTTATTGCTCATTACGGGCATTTCGCCGAATAGCATAGCGTTTACGATACACCGTTAATCGTGCCTTGCTGACCCCCTCTAATCACTTCATAATCCTATTTTACGAAGCCCTAAGACTGCCTAAGCAGTAAAAGGAACCAAAACAGCAAATTAGAAGGCAGCAACAGCGGGTATTTCTTTTCAGTATTTGCAAAAGATGTTTCAGTCCATTATGATAAGAAATTACGGGGTTTAATTCTCGAACGATTCAGACCGGGTTCAAGAGTTTTTCCGCTATCACTTATTATCTTCTAATATAATAATTGCTTAATCAAACATAAGTCAACGACTATCGGCTAAAGTCAATACCACAAGAAGTCTGTGAGGTTGTCCGCGGACAGCTTTCTTGGACATCAGGCTGAATAGTTAAAATTAATATATGCCCTATCTTTTTATTTCAGCATTATTATTTATTTTCAGCCTTGTACCATTAGGCGCCAGAGCCGCCATCAGCAACCGCATACCGGTGGGAATTGACAGCGGTGCCCTGCTTAATCTTAACATCAAGGTACTGATTGCCGCCCGTCCCTTATCTATCATCCTGGTGGAAAAAGATTTTCAGCGTCTCCGGGTTCTTCGCTATGATGGCAGATTACAGGTTATGACGGAATATAGTGCGGCCACCGGCGAGAATTTCGGCCCTAAAGTAGTGGAAGGGGACAAAAAGACCCCGGAAGGTATATATTTTATTACCAAAAAATATATCGACAAAAAGCTCACCGTCTTCGGTACTAAGGCCTTTCACCTCAATTATCCAAACATCTTTGACCGCCTGGAAAAACGGGACGGACATGGTATATTTATCCACGGTACCAACAAAAAATTACGTTATGACAGTACCAATGGCTGCATCAGCCTTAACAACAATGATCTCTCACAATTAGCCCGATTTTTAAAGATTGGGACTATCCCGGTAATAATCATCCCAAGTCTCCTGGATTTAAAGGCCGGTCAGGCCTCATTACCGGATTTAAGCAGCAATAATTTCGAATTAGCCAAAAAATTATTGCTACCTGAGGCCGCTGATGCCCCCATTACCTTCTATAACCTCTATATGATTCAGGTTAACCGCCAGACCTTAGTCGCCTGTGAATACGGCCTGCCTAACCGCAAATCATCTTTCGCCGCCAGTTACATAGGCTTCAAGTCCGGTAAAGGATGGAAGATTATGCAGCGTCTCCGGCCGCCCATCAGCCGGATTCCGACCATAACTCAGGAAAAAGGATCACGATCGGCCAAGCGGCCCTCCACAACCGCTGCCAAGTCAAATTTCCCTGCTCTCTCGTTATGGCCGCTCCGAAAAAGGGATGTTTATCTCAACTGGTACCGAGAGGCAAACAGAGTGCTTAAATTACCAGCACCCGGCAAAGAAATAAAATCCGTCCAAAAGCAAAAGCCGCCGCTCGCTCAGAAGCGATCACTGGCTCCTTACCGCGGCCCGGCCCCATCCATGCCAAAACTGGTGTTTATCATCCTGCTCCTATCGGCAATCCTCATAATATTGAGTTATATAATTATACGGTTGCGAGGTTTAGAAAAGAAAAGCCTCACCGTCAAATTGGACAACAAAGAGGTTCATCTTTATTCCAGCGCCACAGAACAACAGGATACCTTAATCAATGACGTTAAAGTGCTCAAAAACGATCTTAACGCCCTGGACATTTTTTTAAAGGAGACGGTTATGAATAAAGAAGAATTCCGAGTCAGGATTAACGATCTGGAGACCAGACTAACCGACAGGCAGGCTGAAATTGAGCAGCTTATTACCGAGAAAGCAGCTTTAAAGCTCAAAGGCATGTCTGGTTTGTCAAAGCAGGTGGAAGAATTAGGAGAGATGCGGCAGGAATTACGAATCGCCCAGGAAAAACTTGACGAATCACGCCAAGACTTAGAGCGCCTCCCAGCCCTTGAGGCGATGCTTGCTGACCAGCAGGAAAAATATCAACAATTAGCCCTTAAGTATGCCGCTTTAAAACAGGAGGACGCAGAAGACAATGTCGGCCTCAGGGAGGAGTTAACGGCTCAGCACGAGAAGGCAGATGACTTACGCGAACAATTACAAGCCAGCTTGGCGGCGCAGGACGCCCTGCAAGAACAACTCCAGGAACAAAAGGCAGAACAGGAGAACGAGGATAATCTCCAGATTAGAAACCAGAGTTTAGAAGCCGAGTTAAAGAATAGTCACCGGGAATGCCGCCGCCTCCAGGATGAAATAACTCTGCTGAGCCGGGAAGAGGCAATAGACAACGAACAGAAAATGGAAATCACCAGGCTATCAAGCCAGTTAGAAGACATACGGCAGCAAAATCACCAGCTCAATGAACAAATTACAACACTTACCGAACTAAAGGCGGAGTTATACACCGCCCAGGAAGAGCAGCAGAACATCGCCGCCATGCGGCAGGAATTAGCCGCCTTGCGGGAAAAGCTGCAAGCCAGCCAGGCAGAGGAACAAGGCTTACGGCAGGAGATCACCACAATATCATCTCACACCAGAAGGGTAAAAGAGTTGGAGGAACTCTTGTTAGCCCGCCAGATTGAGGTGACCAGCCAAAACAACAAAATAGAGGAAATCCACGCCGAACATCAGCAGGAACTAAGCGGCCTGAGCCACCAGTTGGAAGAGTTACGACAAGCTTTAAAAGACGAGAGAACAAGATGCGCCGAGGACGAATCCAGGCTCCACGAGCTTGAAGAGGAATTAACGGCCGGGCAGCAAACTGTTGAGATAGTCCCCATCGAAGCTGAGACTGAGGAAGCCCCCAGACCTGCCACAGCTGAAGAAGAAACAACTGAATCGGGAGACCAGCCTGCCGCAACCCCGAAACCGCCCGCTGAGACAAAGAAGCCAAGCAGTCCGCTCCTACCCGAGGATATCCTCAATAGATGGTTAGATAGTTAGTAAACGCTCCATAAATACCCTGCTCTGCACACTTAAAATTACCCCGATAGGGTTGGTTATATACTTATAGGGGGATTTTAAGCACCCACAAGAGGATATCAGCCAGGTTGTTTACAGACCCTAAGTCAAATCGACCAATTCTATCTCGCCCCAGGCCCCAATATCCTCGCCCCGGATAATAACCACTCCGCGAATACCGCTGATCTCCCGAGCCACGTCCAGGGCCTGAGAGAGGGGGCAATCCCTGCCGACCTCATTGCCCAGACGGGTAGCCGCGGCATCGGCAAGGGCGGTATCGGCAGCAAGAACGGTTACCGCATCAGCCGCTCCGAAACTCAGGGAATGCCCTACTGAAGCAGAGGAGGTACAGATCCCCATGGGCATTGCCGCCGCCTTAACCTTGACCCCGACTTTATTACTCAAAGGCGAGGGCCCGGCAAAAATGGCAATCTGGCAATCCTCTCGACGTTGTAAAAATATATCACCACCATTTTCAACCACCACCTCATCAATCCCGGCTCCCGCCAATAGACCGCCACCAACATATTCCGCCACCGCCCCGGCCACCGCCGCCATAGGGCCGACCCCGGTAGCGGCGGAGGCCTTAAGCATATCCTTAACAATGGGCGGGGCCAGCCGGTCAATATCGAGCGGCAGCAGGGAGGATTGAAAGGAAGGATTATGGTTGATATAATTTTCCAACTGATTACGATACTGACGAACTAAATCATAGGCAGGGCCATGGACATCAGCCGGAGCCATAATAAACAAGTCGGTCTCTCTCACCTTAACCTGAAAAGTGGAAAAACCAGCCGCCCCGACGGCCCGGCGATAATCACGTTTTATATATGATTCTGGGGCAGATTTAAGGTTTCCCTGACCATATTTTTTGTATTTTTCGTATTTTTCGTATTTGGGCATATAATTTGATCAAGCGTGGAATTAATGAAGGGCAGCCAGCCGCTTCTGTCGGCCGCAAAGCAGCTCAAACAAAAAAATCAGTTGCTGAAGATGCAGTGATCATTTTTATTAGATTCCCAGCACCAGGCCAGGTGAAGACCCGGCTGATCCCGGCCATAGGCGCTCAGGGAGCCGCCGACTGCCAGCGTCAGATGAGCGAGCAGATCGTCCGCCAAGTCAGAGAATTACAGCGTTATAGAGCCACCGACCTCCAAATTCATTACCAGGGCGGCAATACCGAAATGATGGCCGCCTGGCTGGGAGACGACCTGAATTATTATCCCCAGAGGGGGGCTGATATAGGCTGCCGTATGGCCGCCGCCTTCCAGCAGGCCTTTGCCGCCGGTAACCGGCATATAATTCTTGTCGGCTCTGACTGCCCGGCCCTCACCGCCGCCATTTTACATGGCGCCCTTAATAAATTAAAACGGCTGGATCTCGTTCTCGGGCCTGCCATGGACGGCGGATATTACCTCATTGGCCTGAACCGCCCCTGCCCGGCATTGTTTAAAGAGCTAAGCTGGGGTACCGGCAAGGTATTGGCCGAAACCTTGAAAAAGGCCGGGGAGCAAAATCTCTCAGTCAACTTAGTGGATGCCCTTTATGACATCGACCGCCCGGAAGACCTCAGACATTTCCATAATTATACCCGCCCTTAACGAAGCCGGCAATATCGCCCGCACCCTGCGAGCAGCAGCAGCTCCAGAGGTTAGAGAAATTATTGTAGTTGACGGTGGCAGTACCGATGACACGCTGGCCATTGCCCAGGCCAATGGCGCCATTATCCGCCGCTCACCAGCAGGACGAGCCCGGCAGATGAATCACGGTGCAGAGGCAGCGAGAAGCGGCATTCTCCTTTTCCTGCACGCCGATACCTTGTTGCCACCGGATTTTCCGCATCATATAATGCAAATTATGCGGCAGCCTGATACCGCCGCCGGGGCCTTCCGCTTTGCCATGGGCGGCCGGGGAATGGGCCGCCGCCTGGTGGAGGCCGGCACCAATCTAAGAACCCGTCTTCTGCGTCTGCCCTATGGCGATCAAGCTATCTTTGTCAATAGCGCTTTATTCAAAAAAGCGGGCGGTTATGCCCCTCAACCAATTCTGGAGGACGTTCTTCTCATCAAAGCTTTAAAGAAATATGGCAGAATCAGAATAGCCCCGGCCGCCGCCATCACCTCTGACCGGCGCTGGCAGCGTCTGGGACTGTTCAAGACCACCCTCATCAACCAGGCGGTTATGACAGGATATCTATTTGGTCTGTCCCCCCAGCTTCTTAAGGGCTGGTACGGGATTGGCCAGAAATGAGGAGATGGCCGGAGATTTGGGAATCAGTGACTTCTGCAAGTCCTTATCCTTGATAAAAGAGGTAACAAAACGGGCACTGCGGGTAAGATATTTGGCGCTGGATGATTTTTGAATAATGGGATTAGCGGTGGAGAATATACCAGCGAGAGCCATATAGGCCAGGGTGGAAATAAAAACGGCCTTGCCCAGACCAAATATGCCACCCATGAGCCGGTCAAACCAGCCCAGAAAGGAGACCTGCATCACCTTTTTCAGACCTGCCCCCAACAACATAATAATGACATAGGTAGCTAAAAAAAGCAGGGTGTAGGTAATGACAAAACGAAGTTCCGGATTATGCACCCACTTACCGAGATACCTGGAAAAATGATCGTAATAGGCCCCGGCAGCAATATAACCCGTGGTCAGGGCCAGGACAAAGGCGATCTGCCGTACGAAACCAATCCATACGCCGCGCACCAGGAACAATACTGTAATAATGATAACACCAATATCAAGAGCTGTCATAGAGGTATAAGCTGAATTTAATCGTAAGTCTCCACAGTTAGACGACTGTTGCCCAATAATGGCGGCCCGCTGTTTAAATAATTATTTACCGTACAAGAAAGACTATATTTTATGCAAAATAGCAAGAAATTTCCCGGCTCACAAGGCCGGACAAATCACGACATTGCCATCCAGCCTCTGTTCTCCCAACCAGAAATATTAGACCTGCCACTTTTCAAGGGGATAGAAGTGGCGGCCTGCCGCCTAAAAATCAGCCCGCAGCAAGGTAATCTCGCCCACCGTTATCTCAGCCCGGCAGAGGGCAGAACCTTACGACGATTCACCTTTCCCCAGCGGGCCGCTCAATGGCTGGCCGGCCGCCTGTGCGCCAAGGCCGCGGCGCTGTCAGTTATTTCCGCCTCCAGCCCCGGCTCCCCAGCCTGGCAGCAGATAGAGATTGACAAACAGGCCAGCGGTCGCCCGTTTATAGCCTTGAGCAGCGCCGGGTCCGTCCCCGACATATCCATCAGCCATAGCGGCACTCAAGCCGCGGCCATGGCGATACGGCCATTTTTATGCGGCCTGGATCTCCAGGAAATAAAAGACACAAGCCGCATAAAAAGTCGCTTCGTAAACCCGGCGGAGGAACTTATTATACTGCGGCAGGGGGCTCGTGCAAACCAATCTCCCAAAGCCACGTTTACCATGCTTTGGTCAATAAAAGAAGCAGTTCGCAAGGCCTTTCCTCTTCACCCTCTGCCGGGTTTTTTAGACTTAAGTCTCCAGTCGTTAACCCCTATCCCCGGCGGTTTCAGCGGCCGTATAGCCTGTCGGCGCTCAGACATGCCTGCCATTTTGTCCGTTTTCGCCTTTATCGAAAACAATTACGCCGCCGCCCTCACCATAAATCGAGAGCCCGGCACAACACCGGATAATTATTTGGTAACTATTTAGGAGGTTGCACAAAACATACACCTCCCTCAGATTATCACTAATCCTTTTCTTTGCCCCCTTGTCTATTTCGCCCACCTTGCTTATAATAGTTGTAATGAAGGAGGTGCGCCAATGAATATAAATTCACTCAACAGCCTGAATCCGAGCCAGCTGTACCAAAACGTCGAGAATAGCCAGAATGCTCCCCAGGCTCAAAGAGCACGGAAGACTAATGCTCCGCAGGCCCAAAGCCGGGTAGATATATCCGCCCAGGCCCGGCAGTTACAACAGCAGGCCGCAACCCAAAGGCGGGAAGACCTGAAGGCGGCACAGAAGCCAGAGCCGGAAGCAACTGCCCAGACCAGGGGCAGCGCTGAACGAAACCAGATTCGCCAGGCAGAGACTGCGGCCGGTAACGCCAAAGGCCATGCCATAAATCTCGTCGCCTGATAGTGGATATCGCCCAACACCTTGCTCTGACCCCCTTATTCGGGGGGCTTTCCAGTTGCCTGATTGCCGAATTAGCCACAATCGTCAGCGACCAGACCGTAGAACGCGGCGAGACGATATTTGCCGAGGGTGATCCCGGCCTGGGATTTTACATAGTGGTAAGCGGTAAGGTCAAAATTTTTAAACTGTCAGCCGACGGTAAGGAGCAGATTCTCCACATCTTTGAGCATCGAGAGCCCTTTGCCGAAGCGGCAATTTTTGCCGGAGCTCCTTATCCGGCTTACGCCATGGCCATGACCAGGGTTAAATTATTCTTTTTTCCCCGGTCGGCCTTCATGGATTTAATCCGCACCAAACCTGATTTGGCCATGAATATGATGGCTGCCCTTTCCCGGCGTCTCAAAAAATTTGCCTCCATGATTGAGGCCCTGTCCCTGAAAGAGGTTCCCGGACGCCTGGCCGCCCATTTATTATTGCTCAGTGAGCAGCAGGGCCGGAATGTTGAGCTCGATATCGCCAAAAACCACCTGGCAAGCCTCCTCGGCACCATTCCAGAAACCCTGTCCCGCATCTTCGCCAAAATGGTCAAAAACGGTTTCATCGAATCCAACGGCAAACAAATAAAAATTATCGACTTAGCGGCCCTTGAGGATCTGGCCTCGGGCAGCAGCCGCCTGTAATTACGAAGTTTTCAAATAAGCCGGTAAAATTTTATGGGCCTGCACCGGATCCATAGGAGCCTTACGGCGGTCAATCTTCAAGCCCCCTTCCTCCGCCTTTTTATCTAACACCACAATATCCGGTTTGGTGGTCAGTGGTCTCCCATCCACATCGGTGAAAGCTATAAGAGCCGGGCCCTCGCTGTCAAGGACATAGGCCAGCTGGCCATTGATCAGCGAGACCACACTGCCTGAAGGATATATCCCCACCGCCCGGACAAAGGCATGGATAATAAACTGCAGCAGGGTGTCTTTCTGGGCGTATTTATGAAATATATCCGCCACCACTCCAACTGGATTCAAGGCCTCTTTATAACAGCGTTTAGAGGTCATGGCGTCAAATATATCGGCTAATTTGCAAACCTTGACATAGGCCGGAATATCTAAGGGAGAGGTTTCAGCGGGATAACAGCGCTCCTCATCTTCAAAAAGCCGGGCATGGTGATAATGGCTTATTTTACAGAGATATGGATTAATCAAATGATTTTTCTCCAGTATCTGGATACCATTTCTGGTGCTGTGGGCCTTAACAACCTCAAATTCACTCTTACTCAGCCGGCCTTTTTTATTCAGAATCGACTTTTCTACTAACACCTTACCCATATCATGCATAAAAAAACCGGCCGAGATGTCCTGTAATTCATCATTCTGAAAATATTTGAAGGACTGGGGTACAGCCTTTGCCGCAGCGGCGCTGATGGAGGTCGGTATATTATTAAGGTGATTATTGACCATAGCATTAAAGTTTTCGTTAAACTTCTTCATTATCACCGTGCCGATCACACAGACATTAAGAGAATGATTATAGAGATATTGATCATAAGAAAAAATTTCTCTGGTCAAATATGAGAAAGCGGTCTCATTCTGAGAAACAAAATCAAACAGCTCTCTCACCGTGTCATCAATGGGCTCAAAATCGAACTTGCCGCCGTTCTCCTGAATCTGGCGCAGGGCATTTCTGAGACTTTTTTTGGCCAGAGAGGCCTTCTCTGCCGCAGCCTGCCGCAATCCTTCAATCTCATATATACGGCGGTCTATCTCTGAGACCGGCGCCGGTTTAGGGGCTGGCACAGTCTCGGTTTTAACGACAACCGGCTGCCCGGTTTCATCCCATAAACCGCCATTACCACCGCTGACAATGGAAATTAACTCCACCCCAAATTTTTTAACCCGCAGCAGGGGACCAACATCCGCCACCAGGACATCCCGTTCCAGAATCAAGCGCCCCTGTTTATTCAAAACGTCAACTCCGGTACGGATCTTCCCGCCGGCTTGAACTATCTCAATTAATTTATCAATAGAAATTCTAATTTCCTCGTCTGCCATACTCCCCCCTATTTTAATAAACAAAGCGGATAATGTATTTATTTTACATCAAAAAAGAGCTCAAAACCAGGAGATTTGTGTTTTTTTAGCCTGATTAATACCAGCCACAGGTATTCTGAGCGGCTTTGAAAAGAAGAGAAATTAGTCATGACTATTATTGACATGAGCATTTTGAGATGTTAAAAAAGCTAAATCAAAATTTACGGAGGAATGGCCGAGTGGTTGAAGGCGGCGGTCTTGAAAACCGTTGTACGAAAGTACCGTGGGTTCGAATCCTACTTCCTCCGCCATTTTTACCGCAACCTCTCCTGCCAGCAGTCAATCCATAAAAACTTCCCCGCCAAAAAGGACAAACTTGAATGACAGGCCTACTACGAAATATCCGGCCGGAGACCGAGAAAATAGATCTTATCATGGGCCAGGATTTAAGTGCCGCCATTGACAATCCACTGCTGAACGAAGTCATAGAATATGCCGTCTTTAACGGCGGCAAACGTATCCGCCCCCTGCTGACTATTCTGAGTGCCGGGTTAGAGGGCCACAATTCACCGAATCTCTACCGTTTGGCCCTGACCTTTGAGTACCTGCATGCCGCAAGCCTCCTGCACGACGACGTGATTGACCATGCCGAAGAGCGCCGGGGCCGTAAAGCCGCCAACAAGGTCTGGAGCAATACCCATGTGATTCTCGCTGGTGATTTTCTGCACAGCCATGCCATGCGTCTGGCCGGAACCGTGGGCGGCATATCCTGCCTAAAGGTAATATGCCATGCCGCCGCCGCCATGGTGGAATCGGAATTCCTGCAACTGCAAAACGCCGAGAAGCAGGAGACAGCTGAGAGCTATTATTTTGCAGTCTTGCGCGGCAAAACTGCCGCCCTGATTGCCGCGGCCTGTGAGTCAGGTGCCATTTTTGCCGGCAGTGCCAGTGATAAGAGACAGGCCATAGCCCTGTTCGGCACGAATCTGGGTTTAGCGTTCCAGATAATTGATGACCTCCTGGATTATCAGGGCGATGAGACTAAAACAGGCAAGGCAGTAGGCAATGATTTCCAGGAGGGCAAAATGACCCTGCCGCTCCTCTACGCCTTAAGGGGGGACGGCAGCGGCAGCCAGGAGTTAAAGAAGCTTTTAACAAGTCCGGCCGCTAATCGAAGTAGTTATTTTACCAGGGTTCGAGACATAATCTCCATGACAGGAGGGTTCACCGCCGCCCGGCAGCGAGCCGTAAGTCTGATTGACGAGGCCCTGGCAGCCCTAAACATATTTCAAAATTCCAACGCCAAAGACACCCTGCATGCCCTGGCCCATTACGTCCTGGAGCGGGATAAATAAATGACCAGAAAGCAGGCCAAAAGGGGAAAGAAAAAATCTGGCCTTTACATCTCCCTGTTGTTAACCTTAGTCCTCTTCGCCTCTATCGCCTTTGCCCTTTATTTTATTTTTTTAAGAACCAATCCCGCCATAATATCTAACTCTCAGCATGGGCAAATACCGCCGACAGAAATAGATCCCAAGCCCTACAAAACACCATTTAGGCCTAAAATAGCAATAATAATCGACGACATAGGCAACCAGAAAAAATTAGCCCTCGCATTCATGAATCTCAATCTGAATCTTTCTTTCTCTGTTATGCCCTTTCGTCCATTCAGCCGGGAACTGGCCCTTAAGGCCGCTGCCCTGCATTACGATGTCCTCCTCCACCTCCCCATGGAACCCCATAATCTGCGGCGCTGGAACCCCGGCCCGGGGGCCTTATTACTCTCCATGTCTCAGGGCGAAATGGGCCGTATTTTAGATCAGGATCTAACGGAGCTGCCAATGGTCGTTGGAGTAAATAATCACATGGGTTCCAAATTTACCGAAAACGTCCCGGCCATGACTTATGTCCTAAAAACCCTTAAAGCCCGGCATCTTATCTGGCTTGACAGCCTGACCTCACCGAAGAGCGTCGGCTTCCGGCTGGGGCGAAAACTGGGGATTAGAACAGCCCGCCGCGATGTGTTTTTAGACAATACCCGGAGCGCCGCCGCCATCACCGTTCAACTCAACAAATTAATCAATCTGGCCGATAGACGAGGGTACGCCATTGGTATAGCCCATCCTCACCTCACCACCCTCAAGGCCCTGCGCCTCAACTATAAGCGGCTGAAACAAAAGGTGATTCTCCTCGGCCTTCAACAACTGATCGCGGAAAAGAACATGCTGTGATCCAACGGCCGTCATTATCACACTATAACATCCCGTATATAAAAACAAAATCATCATCATTAATACTGATCCGCAGGCAACCGCCGTGATTACGGCCATAGACCTCCCATCCCGCCTTATTCTTGATTCCACATTTAAGGCAGGAGGGGGAATGAATATCCCGCTGCCGGTCGTTCCAGGCAATGAGAATAGCCGCCGGGAGTTCCCGCTCGGCCTTTGCCTTAGCCAAATCGGCAGCCCGTCCGTAATCAAGCGCCTCACCCTCGACCTTAAGGCTAATATCACGCATATCAATTCCTCCTATATAAATAACATGAAGAACATAATAATCTTTGGCACCTGACAGGATTATCTAATCATCTGGCCGACTTTGACGGCCCCAGGACGCAGGAGGCAAGGCTCACCTCTCTGGCAGCCAATAATTGTGGAGCCCAGGCCGCCTGGCGTGGAACCGCCGTCCAGGATATAATCCAGGCCACCGCCAAAGATCTTTCGCAGCCTGCCAGCGCTTAAGGCCGGGGGCTGACCTGATATATTGGCGCTGGTTGCGGTTATGGGCCGCCCCGCCGCCCTAACTAAGGAATGAGCCAGGAGGTTAGAAGATATACGGGCACCGATGGTACCGGAAGCGGCGGTAAGCCGAGGCGGAAGTTCCGGCCGGGCGTTAAAAATGAGGGTAAGCGGGCCGGGCCAGAAACGGGCCATAAGAGAATTAAAGCAGGGTGGCACAGCGGTGCTGATGGTGGAGAGCTGGGCCTGGTTAAAAATAATAGTGAGTACCGGTTTAGAGAGAGAACGCTGCTTAAGGGCAAAAAGACGATCAAGCGCCTGGCGATTAAAGGGATCAACTGCCAGGCCGTAATAAGTTTCGGTGGGAAAGGCGACAATACCGCCTTCTAAAATTACAGCCGCCGCCTCTTCAACAGCCAGGGTCTGTTCTGAAACTAATGATAAAGTCATATATTTTAACGAACTATACGGCAATAAGTCCGCTTTTATGTGGTGAATGACATTAAAGACAGCCATTCACCACAGGTAGTTAATCAGCAATCCCGGCTGAAGCTCTTTCCACATCCTTCGCCATCCGCCGTTTAAAGCCCACCAGCCATTCAGCCATTTGATCATCGCTTAACGCTATCATCTGAGCGGCGAGAACCGCCGCGTTTTTGGCTCCGGCCGGGCCAACCGCCATGGTAGCCACCGGCACCCCCGGCGGCATCTGAACCGTGGAGAGCAGAGAGTCAAAGCCCTGCAAAGATGAAGAAGCCACCGGCACTCCGATAACCGGCAGGATGGTATGAGCGGCCAGCACCCCGGCAAGATGGGCGGCCATACCGGCCCCGGCAATGAGTACCCGCAGGCCCCGGCCCTTTGCCTCTCTGGCATAATCTGCCGCCCGCTCTGGACTGCGGTGAGCCGAGGCAATAATAGTTTCATGGGCAATACCCATCTCCCTTAAAAGGGCCGTGCAACCCTTAAATACCGGCAGGTCAGAGGCGCTGCCCAGGACAATCCCCACCTGTATGGGACGTTTTTCAGCCGAGTGTTTCAGAGCCTTGCGGCCAATATCGGTACGATAAAAGCAGCCCGGCCAATTTATTTTTTTTACCGCTTCATAGGCGGTATCAACCGCCGTTTGCAGATCTGCCGCCCGGGCGGTAACCCCAAGCACCCGGCCGCCGGAGCTCACCACCTCACCCCCGGCTCTTAGAGAGGTACCGGCATGAAAGACCATCAGATCATCGCCAAAGTCCTGATCCAGGCCAGTAATTACCCGCCCCTTCTCATAACTACCGGGGTAACCGTCAGAGGCCATTACCACGCAGACAGCGGGCCTGGAGTCAATTTCCAGGTGGATAGCGGCAAGATTTTCATCTATGACCCCCTCCATCAGCTCCACCAAATCAGTTTTGAGCCGCATAAGCAGAGGCTGAGTTTCCGGGTCACCAAAACGGCAGTTAAACTCCAGCACTCGGGCCTGGCCGTCCTTAATCATCAAACCGGCATAGAGAATGCCTTTATAGGGTCGCCCCTCAGCGGCCATGGCCCGCACGGTGGGGTACATAATCTCAGCCATGACCTGACGCTCCAGCTCTGCCGTTAATACCGGAGCCGGAGAATAAGCCCCCATCCCGCCGGTATTGGGGCCTTTATCACCATCAAACACCGCTTTGTGATCCTGCGCCGAGGGTAGCGGTAAAATTGTCCGGCCATCGGTAAAAGCCAGAAAAGAGGCCTCCTCACCCGCCAGGAATTCCTCAACAACCACCCGGCTCCCCGCCTTGCCAAAGGCCTGGTCGGCAAGCATTAAATCCACCGCAGCCACGGCCTCATCAACACTATTGGCAACAATAACCCCCTTACCCGCCGCCAGGCCGTCGGCCTTGACCACGATGGGCGCCCCCTTCTCCCGGATAAAGGCCGCCGCCTCATCACGTTTAGTAAAGGCCTGGTAAAAGCCAGAGGGAATATTATATTTGGCCAGCAGATCTTTCATAAAGACTTTGCTACCTTCCAAAACAGCCGCCGCCTTCGTGGGGCCAAAGGCCTTCAAACCCCTGGAATCAAAAAAATCAACAATCCCCAGAGTCAAAGGCTCCTCAGGGCCGACAAAGGTAAGCTCAACCCCATTATTTAAGGCAAAGTCGGCCAGCTTTTCCACCTCGTTAGCGCCAATATCAAGGCATTGGGCCATACCTGCTATACCGGCATTGCCAGGGGCGCAAAAAATTTCTGTAACTCTAAGACTCTGTTTCAACTTCCAGACCAGGGCATGTTCCCGGCCGCCGGAACCAATCACTAATATCTTCATATTACTCCTCACAAACTAATTTAGCCTTATCAGCGAACTCTCAAAAAGTCCAAAGCACACATCACCAGCACGAAACCAGCACTTAAAACACACCGGATTGTCCCCTTAAAACAGGGGATAAGGATGAATAAGTATTCATTATTTTTCTTTTATTACTTGACAGCCTTGCCAGCCATACATATCATAAGAATGAATTTCTATTCATTTCGCTCTCTTTACTCCCACCAGGTCATACATACGTGAAAAAGGCAGACAAACATCAAAAAATTCTTGTGGCAGCCACCAAGGTTTTCGGCAGTAAGGGATTCTTCAGCGCCAGAATATCCGACATCGCCAAGGAAGCCAAGGTGGCAGATGGCACCATATATCTATATTTCCACAACAAATATGATATATTACTCACCCTTTTTGAAGAAGAAATAGCCAAGTTAATCGTTGATATAAAGGCGGCTCTGGCCCAGGAAGAAGATCCGCGGCGCAAGTTATATATCTTCGCTCTCCATCACCTGAAGCTGGTGATAGAAAAGAAGGAGCTGGCCGAGGTACTCCAGATGGAACTCCGCCAGAGCTCCGATTCTGTAAAGGAATACCGGATCACAAAATTTGTCGATTATGTGAATATAATTTCAGGTATTATTCACCAGGGCCAGAAATCCGGGATTTTCCGACCGGAACTAAAACCTGGGATTATCAAACGGGCCTTCTTTGGCGCCCTGGACGAAATGTCCAGATTGTGGATTTTAAACTCCGATCACTCATATACCGTTGATGATACTGCCGATGAAATAAGCTCTATTTTCTTAAACGGTATCAGCCTGCCGACTTAGAAGACCGTAAAAACCATCAAGGCTCTGTTGCCGGGGATATCTCCATAATTTCAAACTGCCTGACCCCGCCGGGCGTCTTCACCGTAACCTCGTCACCGACCTCCTTGGTCAGTAGACTTTGACCAATGGGCGAAAGGACAGAGATACTGCCGGCCTTCACGTCCGCCTCTTCCGGCCCCAGCAGACAATAGGTTATTTTCTCATCATTATCCAGATCCACCATCTCAACTACCGTACCAAAAACCGCCCGCTGACATTTTACGTTCGTACAATCAATAATCTCGGCCCGCCCCAACTTATCCTTCAGCTCCATGATCCGGCATTCAATATGGCCCTGCCGTTCCTTGGCAGCATGATATTCGGCATTTTCTTTCAGATCACCATGGGCCCTGGCCTCTTCAATGGCACTAATAACCTCAATGCGTTCCTTACTCTCCAAACGATGCAGTTCCTCTCGCAGCTTGGCATGACCAGTCTTTGACATCGGCACTCTCGTAACCATTATATTCCCCGCCTGTATATTCCTGAACTCTGCCAGTATTTGTTGTATTGTAAAATAAAAACAGCCATGCGCGGTCGACTACTGCACCGATCGTCATGGCTCCGGTTAACTGCTTTAAATAACGACTCTTATCTACTCTGAGTCGTGTTTGTCATCCTTTTTTTCAAGCCGAACCGGCTTGTGCCCATCCGGGGAGCCTCAGTCGCAGCCAATGCCGCCCATCTTAGGCGCCATCCATTTTTGCAGGCCCAGAATGACCGCAAAGACAGCAATAATCATCAACAGCAGCTTGAGTACTTCTTGCCATCCTTCCATAACTCCCGAGTCCTTTATGTTAAAAAAACGGTAACTATTCGGCAAACAGCCCTCTTTATTTTCTTCTCGGCATTATACCAAAATCCCGCCGATTTTAAACCAATTTTTACCATAACTATTTTTCAGCCTGAGGTTACCAACGGTAAGAAATTGACAAGCTCAGCTCTTTTTTTCGATAAAAGCTGGAAGAAAACCATTCCCCTCTGGCGCGCAAACCAAAATCGTTATTAAGCTCAAAAAAAGCACCGCCGATAACATGTTGAAAGGCATAGCCATCGGCATCGTGACCGACATAGTACTCCATTGTATAGTATTTAGAAAGCCCGCGCCCCAAATTATCATGAGAAAGCAGATGCTTAAAATATACCCCGACCTCATTGAGCCAATAATTTTTCGGCGACCAGTAAGGATGCCGGGCATAATCAGTCAGTCCTGCCGCGATCAGAGCCGAGTCATTACCAACCCTGGAGTCGACAAAGGAATAGCGATAACGAGCCTGGAGAAAATAGGGCTCACTATGGAGCAATAACGACGACCAGAAGTCATAACCATTACTCCAGTTATCGTCGGAGTAACGGCTGTGAACATACCCCCCCCCAGAGCCAGACGAGACAGCGGTTCAAAGGTTAGAGCCCCCTTAAACCGGCGGCGGGATATTCCCTGCCGGATACTGCTCAATGTATCTGACACCACATCCTGTCCAAAAGATAAATCGGCCGTAAACTTATCACCAGCCTTGGCTCTAACCTTTAAATAAAACAGAGAGGTATTCCCCCCCCGGCGGGTGTTGCTTTCCAGACCACCGCCCAGGCCAAGACCGATACCGTTTAAGATCTTCCCCTGCCAGGCGGCAAAGATCCTGTTGGCACGACTCGCACCATCGGCGTTCACCCCGTGATAATTGCGGCGCTGCAGAGCAAGGTGCCATTGCCGGCCAGGACCATTAGGCAGCGTAAAGGCAAATTCAGGAGCCATTATCCTTATATCTTTAAAGCCGTTACGCCCCTCTTCCTCAACATAATCAAGTTTAGATAAAACTTGAGGGCGCAGCTTCAACCTATTACGCCGACGGTCAGACTCAAGTTGTGCGAAACAAATGCCGTTGGCAGATAAGCGATCGTAAATCGCCGCCTCATCGCCAAGCCTTCCAAGGCGGCTGTAGACCCCAGCCAAATCAAAGAGCAGGGATTTATCGGCCGGATATTGTCTCGTTAAAGATTTATACCTCTTCTCAGCGGTGAAATAAGCCCGCCCCCGTACCGTACGCCGCACAAGATACTCAGCCGCATACTCCTGTTGCCAACGGTAGCGGGCATAAAGACGGGCCACGTTCAACTGCCAGCGGCGGTAGTTGGTCGATTTACCCGGAGGCGCAGGGGCCATAAGAATATCGGCCAGCGGGCTCTCGTTCACCGGCGCCAGCGAAATCCGCCGCCAGAGGGACTCCTGACGCTTCGGTTTGGGCAGGGTAATATCCCTTTTCCCGGCCATAGCCATCAGAGTGCTATCCACCCCCGGCCGCAGAAACTGCTGATATATCCGCAGGGCTGCCGACCATTTATTAGCCTGCCATAAGATCCGGGCTCGGAGCAGAAGAATTTGCGGATCATGCTCCACCTTTACCGCCACCTGGCAGATTTTAAGGGCCTGAGTTGGATCGCCGCTGTAAAAAGCGGCTCGAACAGCCTGGGCCAACATCAATAAATCATGGGGACGACGGGCGGCCAGGGCCTCCCAGGCTGCGGCGCCAGCCCTGTACTTCTGTGCCCTGATTAAGGCCCAGGCCGAGATGACCTTTGCCGTTAGAGAATCCGGCTCCCGGCTCTCGACATCGGCCGCCGCCAAAGAAGCAAAAGCAGGCTGATCATACTGCCGGGCCAAACGGGCATAAACCAAGATATCAGCGGTCGACAGCCGCCGAATATCCCTAACAAGAGCCGAGAGTGGTAAGCGCCCCAGGCTCAGCAAAATAACCCTGGCTCGGGGATTCACCCGCTCACGGGCCAAGACGGCCTTACACAACTCTGCCGCCCGTCCCGGCGTTAGGCGAGCCCAGAAATCGGCCAGAGCCAGCTGCCTCCTCGTCCAGCGCCGGTTTTTATCTCCCGCTGCCCCGCCATCCCGCAGTTCATCTTCCAGCCTCAAGGCCAGACGCCGGGCCTGTTTTTCCTCCCCTTTCGCCAGCAGGAGACGAGCCTTAAGCAGACCCAAATCCCAGTGGGTAATCCCCTTGCCCTCATGGGCCAGAGTCAGCCAGCGCCCTGCCTCATGCAAGCGGCCCTCCAGCAGAGCCAAATCAAAGAGCCGGGGAATCAAAAGAGCCCCATCTCCGCTGACAATCAACCCCACTCGCAGGGCCTGACCAGCCTCATACAAACGTTCGTCACGCCGCAGGACTGCCGCCAGCCCCAGGGCGGCCCTGGCGCCCAGTCTTGCCCGAGCCGCGGTATTTTGAGGCCAGTCTTTATTATTGGCCGTTTCGTTGATTATACGCTCATAGGAGTCTATCGCCTCCTGCCAGGCCTCACAATTGGCAAAGGCCTCGGCAATATCAAGCAGTAGCGGCTCAGACATGGGGCGCTTCAATGCCCGCCGCAGGGTCAGATAATGATCCACCTCATTCAGACGCCCCAGTTCCCCGGCAAGACGGATGGCACGTCCCAAGACCTCCTGCCGCTTAAAAGATGAAAGCAACAGGCGGTCATAGTCTTCAAGGGCCAAACTGAGCCGTCGGCCGCTCTCCGCCAACCGGCCCTGCCAATAATAAAATTCCGGCCGTTTACAGCCCTGCCGCCGCAATGACCCTATGATTGGCGCGGCCTTGTCGTCCTCACCCGCCCCAAGATATATTGCCGCTAACTGTAGCTTGACATTCTCATCAGCGGGAGCTATTTCATAAATGGCCTCCAAGACCTCGGTAAGTTCCTGACGGCGGCCCATACGCCGCAGAAGACGGGCCATGGGCCGGTAAACATCAATAACATGCGGCGAGACACGGGCCAGGTGCTTCCAGATTTTCAGGGCTTCCTCATTATGCCCGATGGCCAAAAAATTGTTGGCCATGGCCCGTAATATCTCCGGGTCATCGGGACTCATCCCCAAAAGCCGCCGCCAGATATCCAGGGCCTGGCTGTAAAGACCCTTTTCACCATAGAGTTCAGCGGCCTGCTTTAATTTCCCCCGGT
>JAJSAA010000035.1 GCA_024274995.1 Deltaproteobacteria bacterium | reverse complement strand
ATTAATCCGAATATTATCAACCAGCGTCCCATTTTTGTATTGTCCTGGCCGTAAGCCGCTAATCCGTTCCCTGTCTCCTGTTTCCTGTCTCCTGAAGCGCCAGTTCGATGAGGCGGTCAAGGAGGGCCGGAAATGGCAGGCCGGCAGCGGCGGCGGCCCTGGGCAGCAGGCTGGTGGGGGTCATACCGGGAATGGTGTTGGTCTCTAAGAGAAAAATTCCCGCCTCGTTGACGATCATGTCGCTACGGCTGTAGCCCCTTAATTTTAGAGCCTTATGCGCCCGGAGGCCATATTCTTGAGCCTGGGAGGTGATTTCCGGGCTCAGTTCGGCCGGACATATCTCCCGGGAGGCCCCGGTCTGATATTTGGCCTGGTAATCAAAAAAGGCGAACTCGCAGCCGGGGATGATCTCCACGAGGGGCAGGGCCTGGAGCTTATCGTTGCCCAATACCCCAACGGTGATTTCCCGGCCCTGAATATATTGCTCCACCATTACCTCCCGGTCATGGTGAAAGGCTAACTTCATGGCGGCCTCTAAGTCCGCGGCCTGCCGGACGATACTCATGCCGATACTGGAGCCCTGGCGCAACGGTTTGATAACCAAGGGCAGTCCCAACTCCTTAATCAACTGACTATAGTTATCGCTGCCGCCCTGGGCCATCCGCCAGTCCGGGGTTGGCAGCCCGTTATCTCTGTAAATGGTTTTGCTGAGGGATTTATCCATGGCCAGAGCGCTGCCCAGCACTCCGGCTCCCTGGTAAGGCAGGCCCAGGAGATCAAGAAAACCCTGTACCGTGCCATCTTCGCCCATGAGGCCGTGGAGCAGAATAAAGGCGGCGTCAAGCTGAGGGGCATCGGCCGCCAGAGTTGCCATGTCATGGGCCGGATCATAACGGCAGATCTCATATTTATTCGGGTCAAGGGCCTTCTCGACTTCGACCGCCCCCCGCAGGGAAACTTCACGCTCACCGGATTTTCCGCCGGCCAGTAAGGCTATTTTAATTTTCTGGCTCATCTTCGTTCTATTTGCCTAAGCCGTTAAGCCTGTAGTATAATCAACCAACTGAATACAGATAAAGTAAAGTTTATTATTTTACACCATAACACAAAATTTAAAACAGATAATCTGAAAAGGCCGCCTGATGGATAAAAAAATTATTCGCCAATTACGGAAAATTGTTGGGCCGGAAAATCTCCTGCACAGCCCGGAAGAACTGCAATGTTACTCTTACGACGGTACGACAATGGAGTATATGCCGGAGGCGGTGGCTCTGCCCGGCAGCACCGCCGAGGTCTGTGCTGTCATGCGGCTGGCGTTTAAGGCCGCCTTACCTGTGGTGCCCCGTGGAGCGGGGTCGGGCATGACCGGCGGCTCTCTGCCTGTCGCCGGGGGGCTGGTGCTGGGGTTGGGCCGCATGAACCGGATATTAGCCATGGATCGGGATAATCAACTCGCCGTGGTGGAGCCGGGGGTAATTACCGGCGTCTTGCAGGCCGAGGCCGCCAGGCTGGGCCTTTTTTATCCCCCGGATCCAGCCAGTTCCAGGTTCTGTACCATTGGCGGTAACGCGGCGGAATGTGCCGGCGGTCCCAGCGCGGTTAAATATGGCGTAACGAGGGACTATATCAAGGGGCTTGAGGTGGTTCTGGCCGATGGCCGGATCATCCATACCGGGGTCAGAACCGACAAGGGGGTGGTGGGCTACGATTTGACCCGCCTCTTTATTGGTTCCGAGGGAACTCTGGGCATTATCTGCCGGCTCATTGTCCGCCTGCTGCCGCGGCCGGCGGCAAAAACAACTATTCTTGTGGAGTTGGATAATATCCAGCGGGCCGCCGCCCTGGTGGCGGAGATTCTCGGTCGCTTTACCCCCTGTACCCTGGAATTTATGGATCGAACCGCCATTGGCATTGTCGCCGATCAACTGCCCTTTGCCTTATCTGCCCAGACCGAGGCTCTGCTGCTCCTGGAGTTGGATGGGCAGCCGGCAGCCGTGGCCGCCGAAGGGGCCGCGCTGGAGGAGTTTTTGCGCCAGGGCTCCGGGGTCATGGCCCTGCGCCGGGGTGAAGATCAGGCGGAGGTGGATAAATTATGGCGGGCCCGCAAGGGGGTGTCGCCGGCGGCCTTTAAGCTGCGGCCCGATAAATTAAGTGAGGATATTGTGGTGCCCCGTACCAGGATACCGGAGATTGTCGCCTTTACCGAGGCCCTGGGCCGGGAGCTTGATCTCTTGATTTTTACCTTCGGTCATGCCGGTGACGGTAATATTCATGTCAATATTATGTTAGATAAAAGCCAGCCGGGAGAGGAAAAAAAGGGGCATGAAGCCCGACGACGTTTATTTATCCGGGTGGTGGAATTAGGCGGCACCCTGTCCGGAGAACACGGGATTGGCTGTCGCAAGAGCGAATTTTTAACCTTAGAGGTAGACGAGGCGACCATGGATGTCATGCGCTTGATAAAAGGTGCCCTGGATCCAGCCGATATTCTTAATCCTGGTAAAATATTTCCCCAAAATGGTTGACACGATGGCGCTTTATCAGCTATATTCCCTCTTTTCGTTGAAATTTAAGAAAATCGTATTCAGCGAGGGCTACAAATTACCCTAAACTCGTAACCGTAACTGTTCCGAGCTGGGGTACAGCTGAATAGTTACAGAAAATCTAACCCCCCAGGATGTGAAATATGATTCAAGTAGAGGTAAGAGGCGATATCGAAATCGCTATTCGGCAGTTAAAGAAGAAGATACAGTTAGACGGCATCAAACGTGAATTAAAACAGCGTGAGTATTATGAGAAGCCGAGCGTTAAGCGGCGCCGCAAGCAGGCTGAGGCCCGCCGCAAGATGCGTAAACTGCGTTTCCGGATGAGAAACGCCTGAGTCGCTGAATCCTTTATCAGTCAGCGCCTTATAGTTGCGGCCCCTGTTCGGGGCATAACAATCTGCCGATTTATGGTGCTCCTTGTATTTTAGGCGGATAAGGAGGAATTGCCGCTGATTTGTCATAAACTTCATTCCGTCTGGCCATGCAGGAAATAACCCTGGCCGTTAGTCTGGATTTATTTCTCCAGTATCTGGCTGGCCAGCGGCGGCTGGCCCTGAACACGGTCAAGGCCTATAGGGCCGATATGGAATCCCTGTTCAAGGGCCTGCCAGCTTCCGTCACTTCCCCTTCTCAGATTAAGGCCTCTCATCTACGTTCTTATCTCGTTAGATTTCACGACCAGGGGGTGTCCAACCGCAGTAACGCCCGCCGTCTTTCCGCCTTTCGGCTCTATTTCAAATTCCTGCTCGCTGAAAAGCTCCTCTCGCTTGATCCCTCTTTCGGGATTGATCTACCTAAATTAAGTAAAAAAATTCCCCAGGGACTCGGTACCCTTGAAGTAGATCAACTGCTGGCCCCTGAACCCACGCCCAGCCCTCTTAATCTGCGGAACAGGGCCATGCTGCATCTGCTTTACGCTACCGGACTTAGGGTCTCTGAATTGGTAGAGATTTATGTGGTGGCGGTAAATATGAGTTCTGGCTTTATCCGGGTTATCGGTAAGGGGGACAAGGAGCGCCTCATCCCCTTCGCTGGGGAGGCCGGGGAGATGATTGAGCGTTATCTACAGGGGGGGCGTCCCCTTATTCTTAAAGGACGGCGGAGTAATTTTCTCTTTGTAACTAACCGCGGCAGCAATATGAGCCGCCTGCGTTTCTGGCAGATAATCAAGGAACTATGTCAGCGGCGGGGGATTAAGGCTAAAGTCAGCCCCCATACCCTGCGCCACGCCTTTGCCACTCATCTTGTGGAAAACGGGGCCGATCTGCGCAGCGTGCAGATGATGTTAGGCCATGCCGATATCGCCACCACCCAGATATACACCCATGTTGATGGCCGCCGCTTGAAGGACTGCCATAAAAAATTTCATCCCCGCGGCTGACAGATCCTACCAGCCCCAGAGCAGATCTCGCCTTATCCAGCCGATGAGGCCATGGGCGTGCTTCACCTTTACCCAGCCTCTTTTTTTACTCAGGGTTGAAAACACCACTCCGTAGTTGGCTTTGCCCAGCAGCCGGTAGCGGGTACCGGGGCCGGTACGGATATTTGCCACCTTGCGTTTCACAATAACATGGGGTCGGGAAGACAATAGTTTCCGGTAAATCCACCCCCGGTCACCCTCAAAATCTTTCACCTTATACCAATTACCTCTGCGGCTCAGTACCCGTACCGGAAATCCACGGCCATATTCCCAGCGTACGGCATATTTACTGCCGGGGCCGGTACGCAGGTTGACTTTACTCCCGGTGACACTCAGCATTTTGGCCTGGGCAGCGGCGGCAAAAAGACAGAAGATTAAGATAAAACTGAGGCTTCGCATGTTAGGATACTTGATTTTTGAGTTTTGAACGGCAGTTAAAGGCTGCTAACGGCATACCGCCCGCCTCTAATTGAATGGCCCCGAAGTCACAGGCCTTGACGCAGGCCATACAAGAGATACACTCGGTGTCATCCGGTGATTCGTTGAATTTAACCCCCATGGGGCAGACCTTATGGCAGGCCTGGCAATTGGTACAGAGTTCGGGGTTAAGATGCAGCTTTATCATCTTAACCTTGCTGAACAGGGCGTAAAAAGCCCCTAACGGGCAGGTGGTACGGCAGAAGGGACGGCTGGTCGGTATGCTCCAGAGTATAAAAATGGTCAGAAACATTAATTTGTTAAAAAACAGCCAGCCCACGGTTGCCCGCAGAGTGGGCTGCATGAATAACAGGGGCAGCCCGGCCTCCAGGGTACCGGCCGGGCAGAGATACTTGCAGAACCATGGGTCGCCTAAGCCCATTTTGTCTACGACCATGAGCGGCAGGATGAAGACCATCACCGGCAGGATAACAAATTTGATATAGCGCATCCAGCCCGGTACTTCAAAATTACGGCTGGGTATTTTATGCAGTAATTCCTGAATCAGGCCGAAGGGACAGGCCCAGCCGCAGATCATCCGGCCGACAAAGGCACCGATAACTCCAATGGTGCCGACGATATAGAAACCGAAAAAATACTGGCCGTTCTGGACGGCCATCCGTACTCCGCCCATGAGCTGCTGGAAAGCTCCTATGGGGCAGTAAGTTGTGGAGGCCGGGCAGGAATAACAGTTAAGGCCCGGCGAACAGATGACC
The DNA here is from genome assembly GCA_024274995.1 of Deltaproteobacteria bacterium. Lineage (GTDB taxonomy): Bacteria > Desulfobacterota > Desulfobulbia > Desulfobulbales > VMSU01 > JAADIV01. The sequence continues at coordinate 234 of JAJSAA010000035.1, read as the reverse complement.
TTGAGCGGCCCCTGGTAGATCATTTTGGTAAAGGGAAAGCTCCAGCTACCATTAATCAGCAGGACAAAGATACTCTGCACCCATTTTCTTATGAAGCTCATGTCAGCCTATCCCGATACAGCTCAGGCAGACCTGCCAGGCCTGATGCATAACCCGGCTGGGCTCCTTAAACATTATGCCGGTCAGCCCCATAAGCAGGAAGATGGTGATGAGCAGGAATGGTGCCCGTCTGAT
>JAJSAA010000034.1 GCA_024274995.1 Deltaproteobacteria bacterium | reverse complement strand
ATATAGAGGTTTGTTCCGCGGTCTGCCGGGCAGGCTGTAATTCATTCAATATAAATAAGGAGATCATGGCTGTATGGCCTTAATTGTGCAGAAGTTTGGTGGTACTTCGGTGGCTGATCCCGCTAAGATCAAGGCGGTGGCCGAGCGGGTATTACGTACTAAGAAACAGGGGAATCGGATGGTGGTGGTGCTATCCGCCATGGCGGGTGAGACCAATCGCTTTGTTGATATGGCCGGGCAGATGCAAGAACAGCCCGACGAACGCGAGTTTGACGTCCTGCTGGCCAGCGGTGAGCAGGTAACTATCGCCCTCTTTGCCATGGCGGTAAAGGGGCTGGGGGGGGATGCCGTCTCCCTGCTGGGCGATCAGGTGAAGATAGTCACCGATGGTACGCATACCAAGGCCCGGATAAAATCAATTGATACCAGTCTGATTAATAAGCATCTTAAAGAAAATCGTATAGTGGTGGTGGCTGGTTTCCAGGGGGTTACGGAGGCGGATGATCTCACCACCCTGGGCCGCGGCGGCTCCGATACCACGGCCGTGGCTTTATCGGCAGTACTCAAGGCTGATATGTGTGAGATATTTACCGATGTTGAAGGAATTTATACCACCGATCCCAATGTCTACGCCGCAGCTCGTAAAATTGACCATATCACCTATGATGAGATGCTGGAATTAGCCAGCCTCGGGGCCAAGGTGCTGGATATTCGTTCCGTGGGGATGGCCAAGAGGTATAAGGTACCACTGCATGTCCGGTCAACTTTTACTGAAAATGATGGAACATGGGTTGTTGAGGAGACTGAAAATATGGAATCAATGTTGGTTGCCGGAGTTACTTACAGCAAGAATGAGGCTCGTATCACCATTAGCAAAATTCATGATATTCCCGGCATAGCCTCGAAGATTTTTACCCCTATTTCTGATGCCGGGGTCGTGGTGGATATGATTATTCAAAATACCAGGGCCGGGGAGATGACCGACATGACCTTTACTGTGCCCCGGACGGATTATAAAAAGGCCATGGATATAGTCCGTGATCTCGATATTGCCGGGCCTGACCAGGTATCGGGCTCTAAGGAAATTATTAAAGTTTCCATCGTCGGGGTGGGGATGCGTAATCATTCTGGGATTGCCACCACCATGTTTCATGTCCTGGCCCGGGAGGGGATTAATATTCATATGATCAGCACCTCGGAGATTAAGGTCTCCTGCGTAATTGATGAGAAATACACCGAACTGGCGGTAAGGGCGCTGCATGATGCCTTTTCCTTAGAGAAAGATAACCAACCGGAAGAGGAATAGGGGGGATTATGGCAGACAAGATAACCGTTTACGACACAACCCTGCGGGATGGTACTCAGGCGGAGAATTTTAATCTATCGGTGGAGGATAAGGTTCGCATTACCCTGAAACTCGATGAGTTGGGAATTGACTTTGTGGAGGGCGGCTGGCCCGGTTCCAATCCCACCTCGGTGCAGTATTTTGAGGAGATGAAGAATTATAGTCTCCGGCATAGCAAGGTTGCCGCCTTTGGTAGTACCCGCCTGTTCAGTAATCCGGCCTCCGAGGATGCCAACCTCAAGGCCCTGCTTGATTCAGACGCTCCCTGTGTGACTATCTTCGGCAAGACCTGGGATATTCATGTCAAGATAGCTTTGCGGATTTCCATGACTGATAATCTGCTGATTATTGATGAATCCCTGCGTTATCTGCGGCCCCATGTTGAGCATCTGTTTTATGACGCGGAACATTTTTTTGACGGCTTTAAAACCAATAAAGACTATGCTCTGGCCAGTATCGCTGCGGCTCATGAGGCCGGGGCTGACTGCCTGATACTTTGTGATACCAATGGCGGTACTATGCCCGGTGAAATTCAGACTATTATGCGGGAGGTCAAGGAGTTCTTCAAGCAGCGTGGCGGGGAGGTTAAACTTGGTATTCACGCCCATAACGATTCCGAGACCGCGGTGGCCAACTCGCTCATTGCCATTGACGAGGGTGCCGTGCAGGTGCAGGGTACCATGAATGGTTATGGTGAGCGCTGCGGCAACGCCAATCTGACCTCCATCATGCCAGCCCTGGCCCTGAAGATGAACCGTGATTTTACGGCCCGTGACAACCTTGACAAATTGACTGAGACGGCCCGTTTTGTCAATGAACTGGCCAACCTGCCCCATAACAAGTATCAGCCCTATGTGGGGGTGGCGGCCTTTGCGCACAAGGGCGGTATTCATGTCTCGGCTGTAAAGCGTAATCCCCTGACCTATGAACACATAAAACCGGAGCTGGTGGGTAATTGTCGTCGAGTGTTGATCTCCGATCAATCGGGGCGCAGTAATGTTCTCCACAAGGCCAAAAAATTTGGTCTTGATCTGGAAAGCACTGATCCCTTAGTGACCACCATCCTCAAAAAATTAAAGGATCTTGAGAATCAGGGCTTTCAGTATGAGGGGGCTGAGGCCTCTTTCGAGCTTTTGATGCGGCGGGCCATGGGGACGCTGCCGGTATTTTTTGAATTAAAGGGCTTTCGGGTTCTGAACCAGAAGGAGCGTCGTGACAGCTATCCCCTGGCCGAGGCCACCATTCAGCTTGAGGTGGCCGGGGAGACGGTACACACCGCCGCCCTGGGCGAGGGGCCGGTGAACGCTCTGGATAACGCCCTGCGTAAGGCCCTGACCTGCTTTTATCCCCAATTATCCGAGATGAGTCTGAGCGACTATAAGGTGCGGGTTCTGTCCTCGGAACATGGCACCGGTTCGCGGGTACGGGTATTAATTGAGAGCCGCGATCACCATTCGCAATGGGGAACGGTGGGGGTTTCACATGATATTCTTGAAGCAAGCTGGCAGGCCCTGGTAGATGCTATTTCCTATAAATTACATAAAGACAAGATCAGCCGGCGGGATGACGGGCAGGACAAGGCGCCTGGCTGTTGATCCCCGGATAATTGTCCTGGTGCTGCTTGGAGCCGTTATCTGTCTGCCCCATCTGCGGCAGATGAAGAGGGCTAAAGGGGCAGCGCTTAGTCCGGAGCCGCCGATTATCTGGTTGCAGAAGGCGGCCGGCGGGGCCGGTGCTCTCTATGAGGTGGATAAATCCAGCGGCTGGGCTGGGTTATATGAGCGGCTGGGAATTGTCAGACCTTCTCGTAACCTGGTACCTTGGCCGCCTGGGGATATGAGCGCCTTTCGTCTGCGGCCCGCTCAGGCACCGCAGACCGTTGCCTGGCCCCCGTCTCTTGCTCCTCTGGCCTGGCGGCCGCTCTCCATTAATCTGGCCTCGGCTGACTCTTTGGCCATGATTCATGGTGTGGGGCCTGGACTGGCCGCGGCCATTGTCCGTTCACGGCGCTTGCATGGTTTCTTTAAAGGCCGTGGAGATTTGCTGAGAGTCCGTGGGATTGGCCGGAAGATAGCGGCTGAAATTGCCGCTCAGGTGGATTTTGGCCCGCAATAGACCTTTATTGTTGGGGCAGAGTGAAGGTAAATCTGGTGCCTTGGTTCGAGGTGGTGAAGGTGAGGCTGCCGCCGTGTTCCTCTTCAATTATCTGGCGGCAGGAGGTCAGGCCCAGGCCGTTGCCCTCAGCTCTGGTGCTGAAGTTAGGGATAAAAATTTTAGCTCTAAGGTGGTTTGGGATACCATGGCCCTCATCACTGATGGAAACCGCGACCTGATTTTGCCGGCATTGCAGGTCTATTTGGATACGTCCCCCTGCTTTACTGGCTTGAGCCGCATTGATTACCAGATTGATGATCACCCGGCGGATATCCGTGGCCTGGCATTTGATATTATCCCGATCAATATCCGGCAGGTGTAATTCCACCAGTTTATCCTGGATGTCGGGATGAACCTTGAAGGTACCAGCGGTGAGTTCGGTAATTATGGCCGATAGAGAATGGCGGCTGGTCTCTTTCCGGGGCTGGAGGCGCTTGGCATTGGCCAGGGCCTCACTCATCATGGTCGTCAGATCCTGGCTGCATTTGCGCATGAGGTGGATATAATGGAGCTGCTTTTTATCCCGGCAATTCTTCTCCAGCAGATGCAGTAAGGTAAAGGCGGCCATATTATTACGCATGTCGTGGATGAGGATATTGGCTTGAGTAAATTCGGCGGCGATTAATTCGTTATCCTGGCGTAGCCTCCGGCTCATGGTTTTGAGCATGGCGGTCAGAACCCGTGGCTCATCGGCAAAATAATGCTTAAACTGCCGGGCGCTGATGGTCAGGAGCCTGGAACCGGCAGCGGCGATAACGGTGGTCGAGCGCGGCTCATCCTCTAACAGCGACATCTCGCCGATATAATCCACCGCTGTTATCTTGCTGATCCAGCGGTCTTTTTTGACGATCTGCAACTCCCCTTCCATGAGGATATACATCTCGCCGCCTTTTTCTCCTTCCCGGCAGAGAGTGGTCTCGGTCTTGGCGTGGAACTCGCTAATTTCGGCGGCAAGCTTGGTCAGTTCCGCCGCCGTCAGAGTGGTAAATATGTCTAACTTCTGGAGAACACTAAGAGTTTTTGAGATATCTTTTTCGTCTCGCATGGTTATCAGATGAAAATATGAATTTTGGCCTTGTCCCGTCTCTGTTTGATGAAGGCCTCCAGCTTGCGCTGGATATCCCGTTGTTTAAGGTATTCCTTTAATTTTTTCTCAACGTCAGCGTAGGGGGTAACATAGGCCGGTTTATTGCCGGTGACCATTAGTATGTGATAGCCGTATCCCGTACTGATAATAGCGCTGGCCGTCCCGCTTTTCAGCTTAAAAACTACATTTTCAAAGGCCTTGGGCATCTGGCCCCGCATCAGAAAGCCCATGTTGCCGCCGTTGGCCTTAGAGGGGTCTTCTGAGTATCTACGGGCCAGTTTGGCGAAATCAGCCCCGTGCTGTAATTTCTTCTGCACGGCCTTAATTTTCTCGAGGGCAGCCTGTTTTTTATCCTGTGAGTCGTTGGGGGCCGTTTTTATCATGATTTGGCTGATTTTTATTAGTGGCGGCCGCGTAAAGTCTGCCAGATGGCTATGGTAGTATTTGCGGCTCTCCTCATCGGTGACTACGGTTTTGTCGGCAAATTCCTGGCGGATAAATTTATCCACCACCACCTTGCGGCGCATTTCCGCCTTAGTAAAATTATTTTTAAAGGTTTTACTGCCGGGGTATTGCCGTTTGATCTTGGCAAGCTCGCCTTTTATCTCTGCGGGGCTGGCCTCAATGTTGCTCTCTGTCCCGGCCTGATAGAGAATTCGGCCGCCAATGAGGATGGCCAAGACCTGTTTTTTCATTTCTTTGACCTGCTCCTTCGACATCTTGTTACTATAAAAGCGTTGTTGAAGACGGCTCATCTCCATGGATAATTCATGGCGTGAAATAGGGACGCCATTGATATAAGCGGCGTTGGTTTTGCTGTCCAGCTTAGCTTTCTGGCCGCAGGCTGAAAGTAGCAAGGCCATAATGATAAAGGTGAAAAACTGGCAGAGTATGACTTTTTTGACGGTCATGGTTTCATCCTTGGGAATTGTTACTATAGAAAAAGATTGCGGTATGCTCAATGTTACTGCTGGGCAATTAATTCAATTATATCTTTAATCCGGCAGCAATAGGAAAATTCATTGGCGTGCCAGATCAGCAATTTTACCATATTATCTTGAAAATGGATATGCTCCGCATCAATAACACAGGAATGTTTACTGCCTTTAAGATCAATACTTACCAGGGGCTCATGGCTGATTTTCATTATGCCCCGGAGTGCGGTTGCCGCCTCTTGGGCAAGGGCTGCGGTAAAATCGGCTCGGTCAGGGGTATGGCGGAGGCAGACTGTGAGATCAGCCAAATGGACATGCGGGGTTGGAACTCTTATTGCCAGGGCATCAAAGCGGCCGCGCAGAGCCGGAATTACAGCGGGAATCTGATGGCTGGCGCTGGTGGGGCAGGGGATAAGGTTAAGCCCTGCGGCCCTGGCTCGGCGGGGATCCGGATCAAAATGATCCAGGAGGTGCTGGGCGCTGGTACTGGAATGGATAAAGGTAGCGAGAGCCCGCTCAACCCCCCAAAGACGGTTAATGGTGCTGAGTGCTGGAGCTATGCAGTTAGTGGTACAACTCGAGGAGCTGATTATCTTATGCTGTTCCGGGCGGTATAAATCTTCATTAACACCGAGGCAGATTATGGCATCAGCCTTGCTGGCCGCGGCCGTAATTAAAACCCGTTCAGCCCCAGCCGCGAGATGAGCCGCCGCTCTATCCGCCTCGGTAAAATGACCGCTGCATTCGATAACCAGGTCAATGTTCTCGGCCTGCCAGGGTAGCAGGGCTGGATCAGGCTCATGAAAAAATGTGATTTTATGGTGATCAACACATAGAATATCATTGTGAACAGACAGTTCAGCGGGAAATATCCCCTGGCAGCTGTCATATTTAAGCAGGTGAGCGGCGGTGGCAGTGGCCTCCAGGGTATTAACAGCGGCAAGCTTGACGTTTTCTGCTGGGAACTGGGTAAGCAAACGGGTGAGTTGGCGGCCTATGCGGCCAACGCCATTAATCGCTATTCTTAGTGCCATTGTCGGTTATCTGTTTTTGGGCTTGTTCTGGCAGGCCAAGGCAAGCTATAATAGTTACAAAAAATGCCAGAACTTAGAACCTATAACATATAAGGTTGTTTCTATCAAAAGCAAATACACGGCAGTTTAAAATAGTCTATTTTTTTGTAATTTTTGATGTGGGTGCAAATCCGCCCCGAAGGTAGAAAAATTTTGCCTTGCTTAATGGTAGACTCTCAGGGGCCGGGGAATGACAGCTCTTATGATATATTGCGGAACACAAGTCCAAGTGGATAAATAATAATGACGTTCAATAACATAAGGCGGTTGATTGGCATCTCCTCTCTGCGTTACAAGATTATTTCTCTTATTCTGATTGTCGTAGCGGGAGTCGGGATTCTTTTTTTTGCCCTCATCGCCCCTCTCATCACTAAGGCCCTGCATGAACAGCTTGTTGAGCGTGGTTCTCTACTGGCTCGTACGGTGGCTGCCGACAGTGCTAATGACGTGCTTACTGACAACCGTATTGCCCTGAATCTTTTTCTTCACCGCCTCAAGGTCGGTGAGAACGATCTGCGCTATGTCTTTATTGTTAACGCCCGCGGCCGGGTAATCGCTCATAGCTTTAAGGGTAGTTTCCCGGTGGATCTCTTAAAGGATCTCAGTTCATTAAGCTCTTCCGCCATCTTTATTTCCCGGCTCTATAACTATGATGATGACGAGATTCAGGATATAGCCGTCCCGGTTATTAACACCGGAATCGCTATTGTTCATGTCGGAATCTCCACCGTTGCTATTCAGAGTAACATCAAAGATATAAAGTTGCGTTTGATGCTGATTATTTTCATTGTTTCCCTGACCGGAATAGCCCTGGCCTATTTTTTAAGCCGGTTTATTACCCGGCCCCTTGAGGAACTATCCGCCTATGCCGGGGAAATAGGGGCCGGTAATCTCAATGTCCCGCCTCTAAATATTCGGGGTGATGAGGTCGGAGCTCTGGCTGCCAATATTAATGCCATGCGCCTGTCTCTCAAAGACGATCTTGCCGAGCGCCAGGAGACGGAAATATCTTTGCGAGAGGCCAAGACCGCTCTGGAGAATATCTTTAACAGCGCCAATCCTATTTGTATTGTCAGTCTTAAGGGCGAGATCTTAGAGGGGAATGAGGCCTATTACCACTACTGGCCCCATGGAGTTAAACGCCGTAAATGCCATGAAATCAGACCGGCCGCAGCCTGCGGTACTGACAGCTGTCCCCTGCTTAAAATTAAGAATGGAGCGTCAAGCGTTGAATATGAGGTGGTGCTGCCTCGCGCCGTGGGTGGTGAAACAACATTTATTGTTACTGGCCGGCCTTATTATGATATTTATGGCAAGTTGTCGGGGATTGTTGAGACCTTTCAGGATGTTACCAAACGCCGCCGGATGCAGGCCATCCTTGATGGTGAGCGTGAACGGCTAACTGTTACCTTACGCAGTATCGGCGACGGGGTAATTACCACCGGCCCTGAGGGGCGGATTATGGTTCTGAACAAGATCGCTGAGCAGATGACGGGCTGGGCCATGGAGGAGGCGGCGGGTAGGCCTCTTGAGGAAGTCTTCCGGATAATTGATGAACATGAGCGGTTGCCGCTGGAGAGCCCCGCAGCCCAGGTGCTGCGGTCGGGGAAGATTGTTGATCTGGTTAGTGGTACTATTCTGTTGAGCAGAGACGGGCGGGAATTAAATATTGCCGATAGCGGAGCCCCAATTCATGACAGCCGGAGTGAGGTTATTGGGGGGGTGGTGGTATTTCGGGATATCACGCTGGAGAAAAAAATAGCGCAGGAGTCCCAGAGGATGGAGAAGCTGGAGGCCATTGGGGTTCTGGCCGGTGGTATTGCCCATGATTTCAATAATATTCTGGCGGCGATTATGGGTAATGTCAGCCTGGCCCTGATGCTCACTGACCGTACGGATAAGCGTCACCACCTGTTGAGCCAGGTGGAAAAGGCCTCAGAACGGGCCAAGAATCTGGTGCAGCAATTGCTCACCTTTTCCAGGGGCGGCGACCCATTTAAGACCCTTAGTACCATCAGTGATATTGTCAGGGAGTCGGCCGAGTTTGTTCTGCGGGGCAGTAATGTGAAGAGTGAATTTGATTTTGCCCCTGATCTCTGGGCCGTGGAGGTGGACAAAGGCCAGATTGGGCAGGTGGTGCAGAATCTGGTTATAAATGCCGTGCAGGCCATGCCCGATGGCGGTAATATCCGGCTGAGCTGTGATAACTTCAGTCTGAAAGACAGCGAAGAGATACCCTTTGCTGAATATGCCAATAGTGAGTGTTATCTACGGATCATAATCAGGGATGATGGCTGCGGTATGCCGCCTGAAGTCAGCAGTCGGATATTTGATCCCTATTTTACTACCAAGGAGAAGGGTAATGGCCTTGGCATGGCGGTAACCCACTCGGTGATTCGTAAACATGGCGGTCATATCCTGGTGGACTCTAAGCCTGGAAAGGGAACCACCTTTACCATCTATCTGCCAGCCTTGGTGAAATCCGTCGCCGCGGTGGAGCAAAATACGCTTTCGGTGCTTGACATAGACGGTATCGGGCGGGGCCGGGTTTTGGTCATGGACGATGATGAGCTGGTTCGTGATATTGCGGTGAACATGCTGTCGGCAGCCGGATTTGAAACCCTCAACGCCCCGGATGGTGCTGCGGCCTTAGAGATCTATAAGCAGGCCACGGACTCTGATAAACCCATTGACGTGCTGCTCATGGATCTAACCATTCCCGGTGGTATGGGCGGCGAACAAACTGCGGCTGAACTGCTTAAATTTGACTCTGAGGCCGTCATTATTGTCTCCAGCGGTTATTCCAACGATCAGGTGATGGCCAATTATCGGGATTATGGTTTTAAGGCGGTGGTGGTTAAGCCTTATAATATGCAGGAGCTTGTCTCTACAGTGGGCCGTTTGATGATGGACAAGGCCAAATGATATCCCCGCTGGAACGTAATATCAGGATGCTCATTGCCTATGATGGTACGGCCTATGCCGGTTGGCAGCGCCAGAAGGAACAGCCAACTGTTCAGGGGGCGCTGGAGGATAAAGTAGCCCTGATGACGAGAGAGTCTGTCACTCTCTATGGCGCTGGTCGTACCGATGCCGGAGTGCACGCCCTGGGTATGTGCGCCAATTTTAAGACCCGGTGCGGGATTCCCTGCCTGGGCTTTCAGAAGGGTCTGAACAGTTTATTACCAGCGGATATAAGGGTGCTGGCCGTTGATGAGGCGGCGGAGCGTTTTCATGCCCGTTTTGACGCTAAGGGTAAGACCTATTTTTATCAGGTTATAACCTCTCCTCTGCTTCTTCCCACTCAACGTCTTTATTATGCTCATTTCCCCGGAGCTTTTGACTTGGAAGTCATGGATATGGCCCTTTCATCTTTGCTTGGTGAGCATGATTTTGCCAGTTTTGAGGCCGCCGGTTCCAGAGATCTGACAGTTACTGGCGGCCGGGGGGCGGTGAGGACAATTAATCACAAGTGTATCTATACCATTCCAGGCGGCTTTACGGTGGAGATAGGGGGGGATGGATTTTTGCGGCATATGGTCAGGAATATTATCGGCAGCCTGATTCCGGTGGGGCAAGGGGAAAAAACCGTGGCTAATTTTACAAAAATATTGTATGCCAAAGATCGCTCAGAAGCCGGAGATACCGCACCGGCTCAGGGGTTGTTCCTAAAAGAAGTATTTTATTGAAAGATGGTAACTGTCTGGCCGGGTCTTTAACCGGCCTTTAGAAACGAAAGGCTTTGATAAGGTGAGATGATGACTGTGAATATTACTCTGGCTGACCGGATGGATAAGATTAAACCTTCCCCGACTCTGGCTGTGAATGCCAAGGCCAAGGCCTTGAAGGCCTCGGGAGCTGATGTTTTGAATTTTAGTGTTGGGGAACCTGATTTTGATACCCCGGCTCATGTCTGCGCCGCCGGTAAGACGGCCATTAATGACGGTTTTACCCGTTATACGGCAGTACCGGGGATTATCGAACTGCGGGAGGCGGTCTGCCGCAGACTGGCCGATGACCGGGGCTTTAAGTATACCCCGGAGCAGATTCAAATAAGCTGTGGCGGCAAACATGGCCTTTATAACATGGGCCAGGCCCTCTTCGGGCCGGGTGATGAGGTGATAATCCCCACTCCCTACTGGGTTTCTTATCCGCCCATTATTGAACTGGCCGGGGCCAGGCCTGTTTTTCTGCCGCTGGCGGAGGACAATGATTTTGATATTAATGAGGCAGCCCTGCAAAAATGCGTCAGTGAGAAGACCAAGGGGATAATCTTAAACAGTCCCTCCAATCCCACCGGGGCGGTATTCTCCAAAGCCGGTCTGCGCCTCGTGGCCGATATGGCCTTAAAAGGCGGCTGGGTGGTTATCTCTGATGATATCTATGAGACTATTGTCTTTGCGGGGCAATCGGTACCGCATATTCTAAAAGTGGCACCGGAGTTGAAAGAACAGGTAATAATTCTGAACGGGGTCAGTAAGTCTTTTGCCATGACCGGCTGGCGGATAGGATACAGCGCCGGGCCGCAACATATCATCGCGGCCATGAATAAGATTCAAAGTCAGAGTACCTCTAACGCCTCGTCAATATCCCAGAAGGCAGCCCTGACCGCTCTCAACGGCCCTCAGGAATTCCCCGTAATGATGCGGAAGGCCTTTGCTGAGAGGCTGACATATATTATGGGTGCCTTAAAAGAAATCCCGGATTTAACCTGCGTCGCGCCCAAGGGAGCGTTTTATGTCTTCCCCAACTTTTCCGCCTATTACGGCCGCGAATTTAAGGGTAAGAAAATTAACAACTCGGTGGATATGGCCGATTTTCTGCTTGATGAGGCGCTCATTGCCTCGGTGCCGGGTGCCGCCTTTGGCACCGACGATTTCGTCCGCTTCTCCTTCGCAGCCTCCATGGCGGTTATTGAAGAAGGTATGCGGCGTCTACGCAAGGCCCTGGCCTCTCTGTGTTGAACGGAGGTCTTCCGCTCAGGTAATGGTTTCCTTTTCTTCACAGAGGGCCCAGGTCCATTGATCCAGGGGGCGCTCTTTGGAGAGCGCCCTGGCCCCGCTGTCGGAATAACATCTGTAATTCCAGGAGTTTGTTTCGTCTGTGTAGACCTTTATCAGTCCCAACTGAGGATGAATGTACCATCCAGGATTTATTTGACCATCCATGATTACCTCTTAATTATCTGGTTACTTATTCTGCTTCTTTCTGCTCGGCCGTAGATCCGGGATGTCCGAGTCCTTTTGGGTTGACCCGCAACCGCCGCAACTGCTACAGCCACCGCCTCTGCCGCGTAGTCGATTAATGATTTTCAGCCCCACATATCCCGCCGCCGTTCCGACGAGCAACCATACTATTATATTCTGCATTTGTGTATCTCCCGAGTATAAAAAATTTGGTGCTACTGACAAGCGAGACTTGCAAAAAAAAAATATGACTCGCTAAAATAAATGTCATGGGCTTGAATCACTTGCCTGATTTGAATTATATGATAATGTTGCCTATCGGGCGAACCTTTTTTTGAAAAAAGCTGGCGAATAAAAAAAAATGTGATTAGTTATGGATAGACGACAGAAACAAACGGCAAAATTTGATGCTCTGATGGCCGGTATGGATACTTCTACTGCTATTCCATATACCATGACGACCTGCTTCAAGGCGGATGATCTTCTTAAGCATCCTGCTTTTGGCCTTGGCAAGGTCATTAAATGCCTTTCTCCCAACAAAATACATGTTATGTTTCGTGAAGGAGAAAAGTTTCTCATAGGGGTTCTACCCCAGGATATTGAGTAGACCCTGTACTTTATGATCATTTCAATCCTTAATAATCCAGGTTGTATTTCCCCCCTCTCCTGCCTCTGGCAATTCGTCTGAAATGGCCAAAAAAAAAATATTACGCCGTTGCGGCCGGGCGAAAAACCGGTATCTTTGATAACTGGCCCCTGGCTGAATCTCAGGTTAAGGGCTGGCCAGGGGCTCGTTTTAAGGGCTTTCCCTCCCGACGTGAGGCCGAAGCATGGCTTAAAAATCCACAATACAGCACCAGAGCGGTCAGGCGGGGCGTAAAGAGGCCACCAACGGTGAAAATTAATAAAGCACCTGATAATCGCGAGGGGCTGGTTATCTATACGGATGGCGGTGCAATCAATAATCCTGGCCCCGGAGGGTACGGGGCGGTGATTATTGATTATGATCTCGATCCGGTCGGTCGCCAGGAGATAAGCGGCGGTTATCGTCTGACGACCAATAATCGTATGGAGCTTATGGCCTGCATAGCGGCCCTGCGCTCCTTAGGTGTTTTAGAACGGCCCATTGCCCTTTACTCTGATTCCAGTTATGTGGTAAACGCCATTAATAAGGGTTGGGCCCGCAAGTGGCGGCTTAATGGCTGGCTCAAATCGGACAAAAAGCCGGCCCGGAATGCCGATCTCTGGGATAAACTGCTGAATTTAACCGCCGGATTAACTATTACCTTTAACTGGGTAAAGGGGCATGCCGGTAATCCACTGAATGAACGTTGTGATCAACTGGCAGTACAGAATGCCAGACAAAATAATTTGCCCGTTGACTGGGGCTACGAAGGAAAGGAACTAAATGAAAGGTAAAGCAGAGCAGACAATTGACGGAGAAGAGTTAAGGACTGTGGCAAGGTTATATGCCGCGGCCAGGGATGCCAAGGCCGATAATATTGTGGTTCTTGATGTGCGCGGTCTTTCCGGATTCGCTGATTTTTTTATCATTGCCAGCGGTCGTTCAACCAGACATGTGCAGGGAATCGCTGCAGCTCTTGATAAACAGGTAAATAATAAAAGGCTGAAGAATGCCAAGGTGGAGGGCCTGGATGAGGGCCGCTGGGTTCTCCTGGATTTTAATGATGTTGTGGCCCATGTCTTTTATGATGAGGCCCGCCAGTTTTATGACCTGGAAGGTCTCTGGCGGGAGGCCCCCCGGCTTGATTCGTCCCGGCTTGATTCTGAGTAAAAGTAACTGGTTAGCTGCATTTATGGCTTCTTGAGTAGCACAAGTACGCTGCGAAATCATAAATGAGCGAGGTAAGCGTAGGCTCCGATCTAAAGCACATCTAAGCAGTTACAGCTCGGCGTGGAGCGCTTACTGAAAAAGTAATCTGGAGTTAATAATCATGACAAATCGTAAACCGTTATTGCTGGCAATCCTGGATGGCTGGGGCGTTGGTGAGCCCAGCGCCACTAATGCTGTCTACGTCGCCCGCACTCCGAATATGGATGATTGGGGGCGGGAATATGCGCTGACTACGCTTGCCGCCCATAACGGTGCCGTGGGTCTGCCTGAGGGCCAGATGGGCAACTCCGAGGTGGGGCATATGAATATTGGGGCCGGCAGGGTGGTATACCAGTACTTTACCCGGATAAATATGGCCATCAAGCAGAATGAGCTGGCCGATAATCCAGTTCTCCTTAAATTAATCGACCAGACCAAGGAGGCCGGCAAGGCCCTCCATCTCATGGGTCTGCTTTCCGACGGTGGTGTACACAGCCATATCAAACATCTGTTGGCCATTCTTAATATTGCCGCCGTTCAGGGTTTGAAAAAAGTATTTATTCATTGTTTTATGGATGGCCGTGATACCCCGCCCAAAAGCGGTAAAAGCTATATTGAAGAGCTGGAGGCTGGAATTAATAAAGCGGCGGGGGTGGGGAGAATTGCCACTATAATCGGCCGTTATTACGCCATGGATCGTGATAAACACTGGGAGCGGGTGGAGCGGGCCTGGCAGGCCATGGTGGATGGTAATGGGATATATCACCAGAGTCCGGCTGAGGCGGTGAGCGCGGCTTACGCGGCCGGGACGACGGATGAGTTTATTGAACCAATAGTGATTGGCAAAGAGGGCCGCCCCTTAGCTCTTATAGAGGATGATGACACGGTTTTATTTTTTAATTTCCGGGCTGATCGCGCCCGGCAGCTGACGCATGCCTTTAATGATGAGGAATTTAATGACTTCCATCCCCGGAGCCGCCCGCGTCTCGGCGGTTTTGTCACCTGTACCTCTTATGAAAAAAATCTCAAGCTGCCGGTACTATTTCCGCCTTCTTCCTTAGATCATATCCTGGGCGAAGAGGTGAGCCGCCATGGTCTGCGGCAGCTCAGGATTGCGGAGACGGAAAAATACGCCCATGTCACCTATTTTTTTAACGGCGGCCGTGAGCAGCCCTTCAGCGGTGAAGACCGAGCCCTTATTGAGTCGCCGCGCGAGGTAGCTACCTACGATCTGAAACCCGAGATGAGCGCCTGTAAAATTACCGATGAGCTGCTCAGGCGTATGCGGGATAATCCATACAGCCTTATTGTACTTAATTTTGCCAATGGTGACATGGTGGGCCATTCCGGGATACTAACGGCGGCGGTAAAGGCCTGTGAGGTGGTTGATGAGTGTCTGGGGCGGCTGGCGGCCGAGATTATGAAGCAAGATGGAGTAATGATGATTACCGCCGATCATGGTAATGCCGATATTATGTATGATGATACCATTAATGAACCTCATACGGCGCATACCTTAAATCCTGTACCTTTTCTCCTGATGGCGGATAGGTATCGCGGTACTGCCCTGCGCGATGGTGGGGCTTTGTGCGATATCGCCCCAACTGTGCTTGAGGTTCTAAAACTGCCCGTTCCCGCTGCAATGACCGGCAGTTCACTTATTATTTCATAAAGGCATAAAGGAAAAGAAGAAGTACACTTCGATATTCGACATTAAATATCGGAGTCTAACGCTTTCCTCAATATTCAGAACATAGTTAAGACGTACAGTTACGTGGAATTAAATCATATGAAATACATAAGTACCAGGGGTGGCATAAGTCCCATAAGTTTTCAAGAGGCGGTAATGATGGGCCTGGCCACTGACGGCGGTCTTCTGCTGCCGGAATCCATCCCTGAAATATCATCCGCAACCATTCAGGCCTGGAGTATTCTTAAATATCAGGATCTGGCCTTTGAGATCATCTCCCTGTTTACCGGGGAGATACCGGCAGCAGATCTGCGGGGATTAATCAATAAATCCTATGCCGGTTTCCGGCACCGGGAGATAACCCCGGTGGTAAAACACGGGGAGCTTTATATTCTTGAGCTCTTCCATGGCCCCACCCTGGCCTTTAAGGATATCGCCCTGCAACTTCTCGGTAATCTCTTTGAATATTTTTTAAAGGAGGGCAACCGGCATCTGAACATTCTCGGGGCCACCTCCGGCGATACTGGCAGTGCCGCTATTTACGGGGTGCGGGGCAAGGAGAGAATCAAAATTTTTATCCTCCATCCCCACAAACGGGTCAGCCGGGTACAGGAACTTCAGATGACCACGGTGCTGGATGACAATGTCTTTAATCTCGCTATTCTGGGCACCTTTGATGACGGCCAGGCCATCGTCAAGGAAATTTTTAACGATTTGCCCTTTAAGGAACGGCATTGCCTCGGGGCGATAAATTCTATTAACTGGGCGCGGATTCTGGCCCAGATCGTCTATTATGTATACAGCTATTTTCGGGTCTGTGAACAGGAGAACTGCCGGCAATTGGATTTCACTGTGCCCACGGGTAATTTCGGTGATATCTTCGCCGGTTTTCTGGCCCGTCGGCTTCTGACCCCCGGCCGGGTGAGGCGGCTGGTACTTGCCACCAATCAAAATGATATACTTACCCGCTTTGTGGAGGACGGCGATTACTCCCTTGGTGAGGTGTCGCAGACCTGCAGTCCGTCCATGGATATCCAGCTGGCCTCTAATTTTGAGCGTTATCTCTATTTTCT
>JAJSAA010000033.1 GCA_024274995.1 Deltaproteobacteria bacterium | reverse complement strand
CCGGGCATCTCAGCCTGATGGCCGCTGCCAGACGGCGGGCCGATCTGCTGGCGGTAAGTATTTTTGTCAACCCGGTTCAATTTGGCCCTGATGAGGATTTTGTTAGTTATCCCCGAATCTTTGAGGTCGACTGCCAGGCCGCCGAAAAGGCCGGGGTGGATGTCATCTTCGCCCCTGAGACAGCGGCCGTCTACCCGCCGGGCTTTCAGACCAAGGTTCAAGTTAAAGAGTTGAGCCAGGGCCTGTGCGGGGCGGGGCGGCCCGGTCATTTTGACGGGGTTGCCACGGTAGTGGCAAAATTATTTAATATTGTTCAGCCCCAACTGGCTGTTTTCGGGGAGAAAGACTTTCAGCAACTAACTGTGGTACGAGCCATGGTTAGAGACCTTAATTTTGCGGTGGAGATCGTTGGTCATCCTATTGTTCGGGAGGAAGACGGCTTGGCCATGAGTTCTCGTAACCGCTACCTGACTGCCGCTGAACGGCAGGCGGCTCTATGTCTATATCGAGCTCTGAAATCGGCCCGGCGGCAGGCGGCAGAGGGGGAGCGGGACTGCGGCAGAATTATTGCCCGTCTGGCAGCCGCGATTGCTGTTGAACCCAGAGCCCGGGTGGAGTATCTGAAAATCGTCAACGACTCAGATTTGCGGGAGCTGGAAAAGCTGACTGATGCGGCACGGTTAATGATGGCGGTGCGTATTGGCAGAACCCGTTTAATTGATAACGGTTATCTGCTTTCAAAAAGATAGATCTTCCAAAACTCTATTAACTCAGCAGGCTGTTGAACTGAAAATGGCGGTTTCTGCCTTAAATATACCAACACACCAGGGTTAAAATTGTCACTATTCAAGGAGTAATACCATGCGAAGTGGGAAATCGGGCGTTTTCGCCTTAATAATCTTAATGATGTTATTGGGGACTGCCGGACTTGCAAATGCCGACAGTTCCCAAAAAACAAGTAAAACCAAAAAATGGCTTGAGTTGTTGCGTATAGATAAAGGTGTTGAACGGGAAATTGATAAAAACAAGGAACGTGTTCTTGTTAGTCTGCCGGCCGACCTTAAAATGGAATTTCAAAAATATTCAGCAATTATTTTTGACAAACAAAAAATTATGAGTGAGCTTTTTGTGCCTTTTTTTTCAAAGCAGGTAACAGAGGCTGATTTAGACAGGTGGATCAGTTTTTATTCTTCGGATGTCGGTAAGTCGATAATTGCCAAACAGGCGGATATAAAGGCTAAGCAAGGTGAAATCATAAAAAAAACTATGGAGTCTATTAAAGAGGGCACTGCCGTAAAATTACCTGCTGTAAATTTAAATGACCCCAAATACGCCAAAAGTCTCAGGCTTTTTAAAGTGTTGGACTATAAGAAAATTTATGGACAAATGTTACGGGTGATATCTCGAGTTATGCCGCCTTTTATGCTGACAAGATTCAAAAAGGTGTTTACCGAACATTATTATCTAAGCAGCATGGCCATTTCGACAGAAGAGGTTTATACGAATAAAGAATTGGATGCGGCAATAGATTTTTTTAGTTCAACTGCTTATAAGAATTTTATTAAAAAATTCCCGGAAATAATAAAAAATCAACAGATTCAATATAGACAATATATACAATCACGCATAGAGAGGCTGCAAAAGGCAGATAAATTACCGCAAAATCTCGCCAGCTATCTTTTGCGGAAGAAGGGCTGAAATATACCATTTGTAAAAATCAGGGTAACTCTATTCAGCGAGGGCTGCAAATTGCCTTCAACTCGTAACCGTAACCGTAACTGTTTGGCAGCACTCCAGGTTCGCTGCCCATGAGAGGAATATAATGCTGCGTCAAATGTTAAAGTGCAAAATCCACCGGGCCACTATTACCGAGGCCAATTTGAATTATGAGGGCAGTCTGACGGTGGACAGCGCCTTGATGGACAGCGCCGGTCTGCTGCCCTTTGAAAAAATCAATATCTATAATATTAATAACGGTGAGCGTTTTAATACCTACGTTATTTCCGGCCCGCCAAACTCCGGGGTTATCTGTCTGAATGGTGCCGCGGCCCGCAAGGGGGTGGTGGGTGATCTGATTATCGTGGTCACCTTCGCCCTCTTAGATGAGGCCGAAGTGCAGGGGTATGAGCCGCGAATCGTGGTGCTGAACCCGGATAATTCGGTAAAGACTGTTGCCGTTTAAGGGCTATTCTCAGTTGCCGTCTTATGCCGGATAGTCATGAACAATTTATGCTTGCCGCTCTTGGAGAGGCGGAAGCGGCGCTCGCCAGGGGTGAATTCCCCGTGGGTTGCGTCATCGTCTCTGCTGGTGAAATTATCGCCAGGGGCGGGCGGCAGCATAGCCAGCAGGGCTGCGCGGGGTTGGTCAGCGAACTGGAGCACGCCGAAATTAACGCCCTGCGTGCGCTTCGGCAGCAACAGCCATTATTGCCCATGGAGAGGGTCATCGTTTATTCCACCATGGAGCCCTGTCTGATGTGTTATTCCACCCTGCTGGTTAACGGCGTCTGCCGTTTCGTTTACGCCTACGAAGATATCATGGGCGGCGGCACCAATCTACCCCTGGAGCGTTTGTCTCCTCTATATAAGAATATGCAGCCGACGATTACCCCAGGCGTTTTGCGCCCTGCAAGTCTGGCCCTGTTTAAGAAATTTTTTGGCGGTCCACAGGCCTATCTGCGCGGCACTATTCTGGCCCAATATACCTTAGATGCCTGAACAAAATGACTCCCCAAATAGTTAGAACTCTAGCCTTTCAGCCCAATGAACGCAATATTTTTTTCCATATCCTCACGGCCTGTAATCTGTCCTGCCGTCATTGTTATATAAATCCCGCTCAGCACGGCAATGCCACTCTGGCCAAAGAGGCCATTGCCGACTGGCTGACGCTCTTTGCCGATCAGGATAAGAACTCCAATGTGATTTTTCTGGGCGGCGAGCCTACCCTTCATCCCGATCTGCCCTTTGCTGTTAAAAAGGCCCGGCAGTTGGGCTATCGCACTATAACCGTTGATACCAACGGTTATCTTCATCATGATCTGCTCAATAAAATAGGGCCGGAGGAGGCGGTGTTGAGCTTCAGTCTGGATGGCCCGGAGGCGGCGGTTAACGATCCCCTGCGCGGCAGCGGGGTTTTTGAGGTCTGTACTGCTAATATCAGGCGGGCGGTGGCCCTGGGGTTTGAGACCAGTCTTATCTATACGGTAAGTTCTCTGAATATAGCCGCTCTGCGGCGTATGCCAGCCTTAGTTAAAGCCCTCGGAATCCGTAATTTTTTCATTCAGATTATCGGGCTGCGGGGTAATTCCGCCGGTGATGATTCTTCCGGTCTCCAGCTCAGCCCGGAGGAATGGCTGACTCAGGTACCGCCGGTGGCGGCGGAAGCGGCCGCCCTTGGCCTGCATGTCATCTATCCCAAAGTTTTTTTAGATGCCAGTGAACCATTTGTCTGTGCCGGAGAGGCGGCGGAGAACTTCTTTATCTTTCCCAACGGTCGGGTGTACCGTTGTCCCCTTTGTGAAGACTTTCCGGTTCATTCCTTTGAGATAACGGCGGACAGGCATCTGCGCCCAAACTCCGGGCTGCGGGAGGAGCAGTTTTTCAGTTTGCGTATTCCGGAGGGCTGTGTGATGAATAAGATGCTGCAGCCCTCTAATATCAGCTATAATAGTGATGGCCGGCCGAGGTACCGTATTTCCTGCTGTCTGCTTAAACAGGAGATAATGAGTTCAATGGTATAAAAACTCTTGACAATTTTATGTTTACGAGCCATATTGTTAAACTTTGTTGTGGCAAGCGGGCCTATAGCTCAGTTGGCTAGAGCCACCGGCTCATAACCGGTAGGTCCCTGGTTCGAGTCCAGGTGGGCCCACCAATTTATCAGTATGGCTGGATTGTCGGATTGTCGGTGATTCACCTCTTTTTAAATTTTTATTATCATGGCGCATTACATAAACTACGGAAAACCGTACCATTATGGTTTTTAAAAAGGTGTAACCTTGAATAAGGTTGCACCTTTTTTTATAACCTCTCTATCTTATTTAGTCCGCCTATGATCACTGCCGACATTAAACTTCGTAATATAATTGAAATTCTTGACCACGCTGTTCCGCCATCCTGTGCCGAGGACTGGGATAATGTAGGTCTCATGAGTGGCCATCCTGACCAGGATGTCAGGGGGGTTCTCATGGCTCTTGATCCAACCATGGAACTCCTGGAGGAGGCCGTCGCAGTAAACGCCAATCTGATTATTACTCACCATCCTGTAATTTTCAGGCCTTGGCGGCATATACGACTTGATGAGCCGGGAGCCGCCTTTGTGGCCGGGGCTATTCGCAACGCCATAGCAGTATTTGCCTGTCATACCAATCTTGATGCCGTTCGCCACGGAATAAATGATGCCCTGGCCGGTGCCCTTGACATTCTTGACTGCCGTCCTTTGCGGCCCTCCTCCTCTGAAGAACCGGCAGTTGGTTTAGGACTGAGCGGCAGGCTGCGTCGGCCCCTGCCGGGCAGAGAATTTTTACAGATGCTTTGCCATGTACTGAAACAACCCGCGGTCAGGGTGTGCGGCCAGCTGCCTGAAATCATTCAACGGGCGGCGGTATGCGGCGGCAGTGGATCAGAATTTGCCGCCGTGGCCCGGCGTTGCGGCGCTCAGATATATATAAGCGGTGAGATCAAGCACAGTACGGCACGCTGGGCGGAAGAGGCTGGCTTCTGCATAGTTGATGCCGGCCATTTTGGTACCGAAAATACAGGCATACCCGTCTTCGCGGATTTACTGCGTGGGCAGTTTAAGGAACAGGGGCTGGAATTACCGGTTATCGTCTCAACCCGGCAGTGTGATCCCCTGGGCTTGTTTGTTGCCCAATCATGAGCGGGAGCTGATTCAGCGGAGTTAAGGATGATTACCCGTCATCAATCACGGGCTGGCAATCTTAATCCTTCTGGATAGTTCTTTCCTATAACAACAGTTACATCGAAAAAACAAATACATCAATCAACACCCAGAGGTAGTCACATTGAAAGAGGAAATTAAAAATCTTATTGAATTGCAGACCATTGATCTTGAGGTCTATAAGATTAACGAAGAGATGCGGGACGGCCTGAGTAATTTGGATATCAGGCGGAAAGGCATCGAGGACGATAAAAGTACTATCTCCGACTACCAGGAACAGCTTGAATCAGGGGCGAAACGCCGCCGTGAGCTTGAGGTCATGATTAGTGACGAGGAGGAACGGATTAAGGATCGGCAGTCAAAGATCATGAATATTCAGACTAATCGTGAATATCAAAGTATCCTTAAAGAAATTGAGGACACCAAACTGGCGAATAAACAGCGGGAAGATGAGTTGTTGCTTCTCATTGAGCAGCTTGAGGCCCTGGAAAACAAGATTGAGGAAATTAAAAAGAAATGCGCCGCCGAGGAGGAGAAGATAAAGAAAGATTCCACGGCAGTTGAACATAAGGCGGCTAAATTAGAGAAGAAAAAGAGGGATATTGTAAAGGCCAGAGACGCGCAGGCCGCCAAGGTGAATAAAAAATATCTCAAACGTTACGAGACCTTGAAGGAACGCCGCAGCGGGCTGGCGGTGGCCGGGGTAGCTGCTGGGGTATGTCTGGGCTGCAACATGAACATTCCGCCCCAGATGTTTAATGATTTATTGCGGGAGGATGAGATCTTATCTTGTCCGACCTGCAATAGGATGATGTATCATCAACCGGCAGAAAATGCTGAAGAATAAATAATTACCAATGACGTAAAATTTAAGGAGCGGACGCATGGCCGCCAGCCGCACTACGGCTGGAGGAAAGTCCGAACTCCGCAGGGCAGGGTGGTTCGTAACGCGAACTGGGGGTGACCCCGAGGAAAGTGCCACAGAAAATATACCGCCGGGCCGCAAGGCTCTGGTAAGGTTGAAATGGCGAGGTAAGAGCTCACCGCCCGTGTGGTGACACACGGGGCATGGTAAACCCCACCTGGAGCAAAATCAAATAGGGAGACGTTTGAGGGCGGCCCGTCCAAAGTCTCCGGGTAGATTGCTAGAGGCAGCAGGTAACTGCTGTCCCAGATAAATGGTCATGGTTCACCGTCAGGTGAATACAGAATTCGGCTTATAGTCCGCTCCTTTTTCTTTTTTTACCCCCCCCCTCTCTTTTGCATCAGATGCCCCTCTCAGGGGCGTCTGATGTGCTATTTTTTTACTCTGGAGAATTAATGACTGCGCGGGAGATCAATTTCAGGATAGGGCATGGCTATGACGCCCATCGTCTGACCGAGGGCCGTAAGCTGATTATGGGCGGGGTGCATATTCCCTGGGACAAGGGCCTGCTGGGTCATTCAGATGCCGATGTGGTGACCCATGCCCTTTGTGACGCCCTGCTTGGGGCCCTGGGGGCTGGCGATATAGGACGCCATTTCCCTGATTCCGCCCCTGAGTATAAGGGGATAGACAGCCTCCGGCTGCTGGAGATGGTTATGGCTAAGGTCTGCCAGGCGGCATATAGGCTGGTTAATGCCGATCTGACCATCATCGCCCAACAACCCCGCCTGTCACCTTATATCTCACAAATGCGCCGGAATCTGGCCGTGGTCTGCGGGGTCTCAGAGGCTGAGGTTAATGTGAAGGCCACCACGACGGAAGGAATGGGCTTTAGCGGCCGCCTGGAGGGAATAGCCTGTCATGCTGTAACTCTGCTTGGTTAGGAGGTGGTCAGGCCGAGGAGGCGGGGCAGGCGCAGCAGGTCTTGCCGTCGCTCTTGGGGCATGACGGGGCGGGAGCAGCCGGGGCAGTACTCGAATCCGGCTTTTTGGTATCCTTGCTCTTGCCGGCGGTGTCAGGGGTGCTGCAGTAGCCGTCGGCGTACCAGCCGCCGCCTTTGAGCTGAAATGAGCTGCGGGAAATTAATTTTCTCAGAACGCCGGAGCATTTGGGGCAGCTGGTTAACGGTTCATCCGTCAGGTGCTGCCAGGCCTCGGTTATCTCATGGCAATTCTCACATTCGTATTCGTAAATAGGCATTTAATCGACTCCTTTGTGCTGTGTGTTAGATATTAACAAAAAACAGTTTGAAAATAATGCTGTCCGGCAGTGATGTCAATGGTCTTTGTGACAATGGGGGGTAATTTATGCCTTTAAGCTCTTTGGCGGATGGATTAGGGGGTTGAATAATCCTCCCGATATAAGTTATAACGTTCAGCGTGAGATCCAAAACAGCAATAAGCACCGGAGTGCTGTTGAACCGTTACCAAAAATACCATGGGGGAAGTAGTCATGCAGCAGATACTAAGTGCCCAGGCCAAAACCGGCATGGTGCTGGCCAAGGACGTAATGATGCCGGACGGTCGGGTTCTATGCGGCAGAGGGACAGTCATGACCGGGCCCCTGCTGGATCGTCTGATTAAGATGGATATTACGCAGATAACCGTGGACGGTCATCCCGTAAAGGTGCCGGGCGAAAAGACATTAAAGGAAGAGCTGCGGGATATTGAAGATCGTTTCTCTCTCGTCACCAAGGTCGCGCCCCTGATCTATATAAAAAAGCGGATCATGCGAAAGATGATTGATTCCCGGAGATAATTATGAGCGATGACAGACGGCAGCAGTTTAAGGCGGCTCTGCGGGAGACCAAAAATCTCCCCACCCTGCCCGGCATTGTGACCAAACTGACTAAGATGGCCGATGATCCCGATACCACCACTGAGCAAATGGGCAAGGTTATCAGTAAGGATCATATCCTGGCCGCTAAATTATTAAAACTGGTTAATTCCGCTTTTTATGGCTTTCCGCAGCGTATCAGCTCTCTGAGTAGCGCCATTATCCTTCTGGGTTTTAACGTGGTTAAAAGCCTTATAATTTCGGCCTCTATCTTCGAGGTCATGGAGGATCAGGATGTGGAATTATGGGAGCATTCCCTGGGCTGCGCTGTGGTGTCGGGGGTTATTGCCAGGCGCTTGGAGATAAGTGAACCCGAGGAGATCAGTACCGCCGGTTTGATCCATGATCTTGGCAAGGTGGCAATCAAGATGGAGTTTTCCGAGGAATATCGGGCCGTGAACCGGCTGATGATGGAGCGGGGGATTACCATGCGGGAGGCGGAGATGGAAATTATGGGCATTAACCATGCCGAAGTCGGCGGCTGGCTGGCCAAAAACTGGAATCTGCCTATTCGGCTGGTGGAACCAATAAGCTGCCATCATACCCCGGAGAAGGCGGTTAATGAACCTGTATCCAGCGCGGTTGTCCATTTTGCCGATATCCTTATTCGTGGTATGGGCTATGGCCATGCCGGGGATAATAAGGTACCAATGCTGAACAAAAAGGCTTGGGATCTGTTGAGTTTCGGCCCGGCGGATCTGGATGAGATTATTGATGAAGTAGAAGAAAAATTGTGGGATGTCAAGGGCTTCAGCCTGGAGATAACGGCTGATGCGGTACCGGATGACAGCGAGGAACAGGAGGCATAAATGGCGGTGAGGATTCTGGCTGTCGGCAATATTTTTTCCGGGCCTGAACAAAAGATTGTGCTTGAGGCCCAGGGCTATCAGGTGGTCAGCCGTAATGATCTGCAGGGGGCAAT
>JAJSAA010000032.1 GCA_024274995.1 Deltaproteobacteria bacterium | reverse complement strand
TTTTTGGTTCCGCTGTTTTCCTGTCTATCACCCCGAGTTTGCTAATCGATAAAAGATCTTACAATGGCCTGATTCTATGGCGAATAATTTTCAACCGCATCAGTATCTCAGGCGATATTTAATCGCCCTGGCCATTCTCTGGACGGCCCTTATTACCTTCTCGATATTTTGGAATTTTAAGCAGGCCAGGAAAGAGGTACTTTCCATGGCCAAAGCGGCCGCTGTTCACGCCTTTCAAAAGGATGTTCTGTACCGGCGCTGGGCCGCCAGCCATG
The DNA here is from genome assembly GCA_024274995.1 of Deltaproteobacteria bacterium. Classification (GTDB taxonomy): domain Bacteria; phylum Desulfobacterota; class Desulfobulbia; order Desulfobulbales; family VMSU01; genus JAADIV01. The sequence continues at coordinate 11,264 of JAJSAA010000032.1, read as the reverse complement.
GCGGCGTTTATGCCCCGGTCAGTAAATTGACGCCCCCCAATCCATATCTTTCCAATATCCCGGAACGGGATGTTGTCACCTCCTCCGGCCGCCGTCTTACCCTGATTAATCCCGCCTCCATGAGCCGGGAGGTCTATAATATGGCCAAGGCGCAGTATGGCCAATATGGGTTTCAGAGCCATATCACCAGTCTGCGGCCTCTGCGGCCGGAGAATGCCCCTGATCCCTGGGAGCGAAGGGCGCTAAAACAATTTGCCCGGGGCGGCAGGGCTGATGTCTTTTCGGTGGTTCAGCGGCGCGGTAGTTCGTTTCTGCGCTATATGCACGCCTTAAAGGTTAAGCAAAGCTGTTTGAAATGTCATGCTGCTCAGGGCTATAAACTTGGCGATACCAGGGGCGGAATCAGTATTTCTGTGCCTTTAAAGGAGTTCTATGCCATTCAAGCTTGGCAATACCGGCCCTTTATTGCCTTTCATCTCCTTATCTGGCTGGTGGGTATTGCCGCACTGTTTTTTGGCGGCAGTAAGATGGTGAAACTATTAAGCCGCCAGGAGGAGATGGCCGGTAAATTGTTAGAGAGTGAGGAGCGTTTCCGCCGTCTGCTGGAATACGCTCCGGTACCCATGGTCATGATTAATAATGATGGCGCGATTGATTTTATTAATCAGAAGATCGTCTCCACCTTCGGTTACCGGCGGCAGGATATTCCCAATCTGGATAAATTCTGGTTCAGAGTCTGTCCCGACGCAGATGAGAGGCGGCAGTCAATGGGCCGCTGGCAAAGTATTATTGACGAGGCCCGAGCCGGTAATAGGGAGATTAAGGCGGCAGAGTATCACTTAACCTGCTTGGATGGCAGCCGCCGTATCGTCAGGGTATATGGTACTGTTCTGGCAGATGTCTCCATCCTGGTCTTTAATGATATAACCAGAGTTGTCGAGGCGGAGAAGGAGAAAAAACACCTCGAAGAGCAGCTGCGTCAGGCTCAGAAAATGGAGGCCATCGGCACTCTGGCTGGTGGCATAGCCCATGATTTTAATAATATATTAACCGCCATTCTGGGCTTTACCTCTCTGGCTATTGATGAAAAAAATTCCAGCGGTGAGTTGGATTCCTATCTCCATGAGGTCCTGGCGGCCAGTAACCGGGCTCGTGAGCTGGTGAGACAGATCCTGACCTTCAGTCGTCAACACGAGCAACAGCTTCAACCCCTGCAGATTCAGTTTGTCTGCAAGGAGGCCTTGAAATTTCTTCGTTCAACCATTCCTGCAACCGTTGAGATAAAACAGAATATTAATGCGCAATGTCCGCCGGTGCTGGCCGATCCGACTCAGATTTACCAGGTTATAATTAATCTCTGTGCCAATGCTTATCACGCCATGCGGGACGGCGGCACATTGGTGGTTTCCCTTGATACGGTGGAGGGGGTGGAGTATGAGCTGGCGTGTAAATTCCATCTTGAGCAGGGGCTTTTTGTCAGATTGACGGTGGCTGATACCGGCCCCGGCATACCGTCTGATGTGCGGGAGCGGATATTTGAGCCCTATTTTACCACTAAGGTTCAGGGCGAGGGGACGGGGCTGGGGCTGGCGGTGGTGCATGGCGTGGTTACCCGTTGTCATGGGGCCGTAAAGGTGGAAAGTACGCTGGGCAGAGGAACAACTTTTGCCGTTTATTTACCCGTCTTGCCGGAGGAATATATAATTGATGATGAAGAGCCGGCAGTGGGGCCAGCTGTCAAGGTCAAGCTTACCGGTCATGAGCGTATTCTCCTGGCGGAAGACAATCCTGGAGTTTTAAAGCTGCAGAAAAAAATATTGTCTAATCTGGGTTATGAGGTAGTTGGCTGCCGTGACGGCTTGCAGGCCTTTGAGCTGTTTCGCCAGACCCCGGAACAATTTGATCTGCTCTGTACGGATATGACTATGCCGAGGATGACAGGGGCTGAACTGGCGGCGGCGGTTTTAAAAATTAGGCCAGCAATACCAGTAGTGCTGTGTACGGGATTCAGCGAGCTGATTAATGAGGAAAAAGCCCGTGAAATAGGGATAGCGTGGTACTTAATGAAGCCGGTAAGCCGGGAACTCCTGGCTCAAACGATCCGCAATGCCCTGGATGGATAATAAGGGGCAGGAAATTTGGCTGGGGAGCAGGGATTCGAACCCCGAATACGCAGAGTCAGAGTCTGCTGTCTTGCCATTAGACCACTCCCCAGCACCAAATTGAAAGACTGTAAAATAGAAAAACATTGCCCTCTTGTCAAGAAAAATTATTTATTAAAATGTTACAGTTCAGTGCTTAGGGCAATTTATAGTCAGACTTAAACAGTTACATTAAAATAGGATATCCCGCGGTGTTCAGAGCCTGCCAGGCCTGTATGTCCCGGTCGAGAAGGTAACGGCCGTAGCAGCGGAAGAGATTAAGCGCCTCCCGGCAGGTCTGGGTGTTTAATTTAAGGCGGGATAATTTTTCCACCGGCAGCTCAAAGGCCAGACCTAACAGCTTGATAGTCGGCAGGGCAAGAGATATAGCCCCTCTTTTTATGTAGCAGCGGCGGCAGATTATGGTACCTTGTCCGATTCGGAAGGCAAAGGGAGCGGCGGTATTATCCAGTTTACCGCAGATGGCGCAGGCCGTCAAATCCGGCCGGTATCCCAGGCGGTCATAGAACTTGCTGAGGAAGAGAACCAGGAATTGACTGCTCCGGGCGGGTTGGTGGGCTAATTCCTTCAGGAACCACAGCAGGTAGCTGAATAACTCCTCATCGCCATCGTTGGCAGCTGTCCAATAGTAGAGATGTTCACAGATCAGAATGGCGGCTGTATAGGAGCTGTAGCGCTGGCGCAGGGGCAGGAAGCTATCAAGCAGTTCTGCCCAGTTAATGATGGGCAGGCGATACTTGTCGTTATATTGGACGGTTAGGCAGGAGAAGAGCTCCAGCTTGTTGACAAACCGTTTAAGGCTCCGTTTGGCACCCTTGGCCAGTAACTGAATCTTGCCACTCTCCTTGCTATAGCCGGTAATTAACTTATCTGATTCGCCTAATTCCTGCGTTCTTATTACCACCAGCCTGGTTGTCTTTAGATTACGCATGGTTATGTGACCAACGAATATTTGGAATATAGCTGGCGGGTCTGACGGATATTTACTTAAACCCCTCAGGGGTTGTATTTGATAAAGGCCTTTCGGCGCAGGGATGAGAGCCACTTCTGATATTCTTTTTCTTCCTCCTGTTTGTAGAGAATATTCTTTATCTCGTCATGAACCGTGCTTAAGGTTCGGGGTTTCTGGTTTGGGGCATTGGTGAGCTTGAATATCTGGTAGCCGGAAGGGGTGGCGATAATTTGACTGATTTGGCCAACCCGCATATTAACGATGGCCTTTTCCATATAGGGTGCCAGATCACTTTTTTTGAATACGCCTATATCGCCGCCGTCAGCGGCTGAGGGCAGATTAGAAAAAGAACGGGCCAATTCCTTGAAGTTACCACCGGCTTCGAGTTTGGCTTTGACGTATTTAGCCTTCTCCAGGGCCTCCGACCGGCTCTTGACCCGTGAGTTCCCACCCCAGGTAATACCGATTTGCAGGATATGGTAACCCTTGGTGTCGTTTGGCTTATTCTGGTAATTTTTCTCATAATAGGCCTTTATTCGCGCCTCAGGAATAACAATCTTTGAACGGATCTCAAAACTTACTAAGCGGGAGCGCAGGATTTGTTGCTTTATCTTCTGACGATACTGAGCTTCAGTGGTTCTCATGGCCTTCAGGTCGGCTCGGAATTTCTGCATGGTAATGTTATTGTTGCGGAGGATATCAGTAATAGCGTTGTCTATATCTTCCTTGCTGACCTCAATGCCGATTTTGGCGGCCTCCTGTTCAAGGAGCAGCTGATCCACCATATTACTTAAAACCTCCTTCTTAGCCTTGATAAGCGCGGCCTTAAGGCGGTCGGTGGGGGCCTTATGGATAATGGCTTGGAAATAACTTTTACCCTCGTTATTGAGGTCAGAGAGGGTGATTATGTCATTATTGACAATGGCGACGATTTTATCAACCAGCTCGGCGTTGGCCATAGTGGTGAAGAAGAGAATGAATAAGGCACCTAATAATATCTTGATTCGCATAAATTTTTACCCTTTACATAATATATAGTTGATATGCAAAACTACTCTGCTACCAGATTGCGCGCAATATCTTTTTTAAACGCTCAAAGAGCGGTTCCGTGGAGGCGATTACCGTATCGACAATTAGGCGGCTATCCGGGGTCAGGCGGCTTTTTCCCCGTTGTAGCTTTATGAAGATGAGGATGTGTTGTGGGGTTACCGGAGTATCCTCGGCAAATGAGAACACGAAACAGGCCGGGCTCTGCTCAAGTTTGGTAATCCGCAGCCGTCGTAACTCCTCCTTTAAACTCACGGTTTCGATTAGATTTTTGGTTTCCCGGGGCAGTTTGCCGTAACGATCCAGCATCTCAGCCTCTAATTCCTGGGCCTCGGCCGTTGATTTCACCGCCGCTATTTTGCGGTAGGCGATATAGCGCTGGTTGGTGTCCGGCACATAGGATTCAGGAATAAAAGCTGATATATCGAGATTAATCTCCGGGTCAATCTCCGGGGCGGCCTCGGTGTCAGTCAATAGACCGGCTGATTTTTTCTTTAATTCATTTACCGTATTCTGCAAGAGATCAAGATAGAGATCATAGCCGACGGCGGCAATATTACCGCTCTGTGATTCACCGAGTATATTACCGCCGCCCCGAATCTGGAGATCGCTCATGGCTAACTTGAAACCGCCGCCCAGTTCGTTATATTCCATCAGAGCCCGCAGGCGCTGTTTGGCATCCTTGCTGATCTGCTCCATGGAGGGAACCAGCAGATAGGCATAGGCCTGCACCCGGCTGCGGCCCACCCGGCCGCGCAACTGGTAAATGCCGGCCAGGCCCATGCGGTCGGCCCTGGTGATGATAATGGTGTTGGCATTGGGGATATCTAAGCCCGACTCGATAATCGTGGTGCAGATGAGGATATCCACCTTGTGATGGATAAAGCTGAACATGATATCCTCTAATATATTCCCCGGCATCTGGCCATGGGCCACGGCAATCCTGGCCTCTGGCACCAGACCTTGAATCTTGAAGGCCACCTCCTGAATGGAGTGTACCCGGTTGTGGACGATGAAGACCTGGCCGCCGCGCTGTAACTCCTTGATGACCGCCTCTTTTATTACCAGATCATCATATTGAGCCACAAAGGTTTTTACCGAGTGGCGGTGGCGGGGCGGGGTCTGGATGATGGAGAGGTCGCGCACTCCGAGGAGAGACATTTGTAGGGTGCGGGGGATGGGAGTGGCGGTGAGGGTCAGGACATCAACTCCCACCCGCAGACTCTTTAAGCGCTCCTTGTGACGAACCCCGAAACGGTGCTCCTCGTCAATAATCAGCAGGCCGAGATTTTTGAACGCCACATCCTTGGAGAGCAGGCGGTGAGTACCGATGACGATGTCAATGCCGCCGCTTTTAAGCCCCTGGATGATCTCCCGCTGCTGGGCTGGGGTACGGAAGCGGTTCAGGCTGCCGATATTAACCGGGAAGCCCGCCATTCGCTCCCTGAAGGTCTCGGTATGCTGCTCGGCCAGAACCGTGGTGGGAACCAATATGGCCACCTGGCGGCCGTCGGCCACGACCTTGAAGGCGGCCCGGGCCGCGACTTCGGTCTTGCCAAAGCCCACATCGCCGCACACCAGGCGGTCCATGCAGCGTTCCGAGGTCTGATCCTTTAAAACATCATTAATCGCCTTTTGCTGGCCGCTGGTTTCATCATAGGGGAATGACTCTTCAAACTCCTGATACATGGTGTCAGGGGGCGAGAAGGCAATGCCTTTTTCCTGTTTACGGCGGGCGTAGAGCTTTAATAGATCATCGGCCACCTTCCATACCGCCTCATGCACCTTGGCCTTGGCCCGATTCCACGCCTTGCTGCCTAAGCTGGTGATAACCGGCTTTTTATCAGAGAGACCGTTATATTTGCTCACCGTGTTAATCCGTTCCATGGGCACATAGAGGCGGTCATTGCCTTTATATGATATCTGCATGAAATCACTAACTGTCTTGCCGGTTTTCATGTTGATGATACCGTCGTATATTCCCAGGCCGTGATCAAGATGAACGACTACATCGCCAATATGAAGCTGCTCGAAATTAAGCGGTGCCGTCTCTTTGATTCTGCCTTTTTTGCGGGGTGCGGCAATGCGGTTCTCGCCAAACAACTCTAATTCGGAGATAAAGTGAATCTGCTCGTCAAGGAGATCAAAACCGGTGGAGAGCGGGGCGGGGTAGAGGTGGATTGTCTCCCGACCGGCCTGGAGGGCGAGGGGCTCGGTGCCATGTTCCGTAACTGGCAGCCCGCGGCCCTCAAGCATCTGGCGCAGATGGCCGCGGCGGCGTTCTGAACGGCAGGCAATATGAATGATATCCCCGTTGTCAAGCCAGGTTTTAAGCTGCCGGACGAGGGGGGTAAGAAGGCCTTCCTTCTGGCGCTGTAACTCAAGATGCTGCTTTAATAGCTTATGATTACCGCAGTTTATTTTAACGGCTCGGTCATCTTGCCGGCCGGGGACGGTGGTCTCAAAGTCATGGAGGCGGTGGGCCTTATTGGCGGTGAACTGTTCGTTTAATTCAGCTGGTGAAATGAAGAGATCCGCCGGCGGCACCACTATTGTCTGTTCGGCGGCAGCAGCCTGATGATTGGCCGTAACCCGTTCCCATACCAGTTCGGCGGATTGTTGTAGAGCGGCCGGATCCATTAGCAGGATTATGGTGTCGGTCGGCAGACAGGCAAGGGGGTCTAACAACTGGTCATAAAAGAGGGGCAGGAAAAATTCAATGCCGGGGAATTTAAGGTTTTGCGAGGTCTTTTCCCGTAAGGCATCAAGCCCTTCCGTCGGCCAGGACAACTGCCTGGCGTAGGCGTTAATCCGCTCATTAATGGCCTCCCGGCCCTCGGAACTGGCGGGGAAAACAACATCATTTACCGGAATAATCTCCGCTTCACTTATATCCTCGATGGAGCGTTGGCTGATGGGATCGAAGAGCCGCATGGTCTCAATGAAGTCACCAAAAAAATTGAGGCGGATGGGACAGGTAAAGCCGGCGGGGAAAATATCCAAGATGTCACCCCGCAGACTGTATTCCCCGGCATTCTGCACCAGAGTGCTGCTCTCATACCCTGCCGTGTTCAGCGAGCGCAGGAAATTGTCAAGGTCAATTTCCTCTTCGGCAATAAGCAGTTCCGTCAAGCCGGTGAGAATCCCGGCTGGCATGACCCGTCGTAAAAGGGCCTCGGCTGAGGTTGTGACCAGGAAGGGGCCGCTGGTGGTCTTGATCTTGTAGAGGGTACTGAGACGCTGGGCGGTGGTGTACGGGTCGGGAGACAACGGGGTGTAGGGCGGTATCTCGTAGCCGGGATAATTGAATATTGGCAGATTGGTGAAGAGCGCCATGTCCTCACTAATCTGCCTGGCCCCGGACTCGCTGGTTGAGACGCAGAGGACGGGCCTCCCCGATTGCCGGGCGCTGAGGCAGGCGGCCAGGGCAGCGGCCGGAGCGCGCAGGCCACTAATATCAAGCCCCTTGTCCTGGGTATGGCCCAGGAGCAGGGGCAGGTCTCGGAATATCACTTTCTTGTTTGATTTGGTTTAGTTGTAACTGTTCAGCTGCATAGTTACGTTTATTTTAGAACTGCAAGTCGTTTTTTAGCTGCTGCCGCCTGGGAACTACCCGCATATTTGGCCAGCAGTTTTTTATAGACAATCACGGCGGTTTTTTTGTCCTGCAACTTCTCAAAGGCCAGGCCCTGCTTCAAAAGGGCGGCTGGGGCCTTGGGATTCTCAGGATAATCGGCGATAACCTTCTGGTATTCGAGAATAGCCAGTTCATAATCCTGCTGGCTGTAATAACAATCCCCCATCCAGAAGCGTGCGTTAGGGGCCAGTCGCCCCTTGGGATACAGGGCAATGTATTTTTTAAAGGTTCTGTAAGACTCCTTAAATTTGCTTTTTCTGAACAGAGCAAGGCTCTTATTGTACAGCTTATTAGCGGCGGTCTCCTTAGACAGGCCGGTTTTGGCCCCGCTCTTCCGGCTGCCCCTGGTAATTTTTTTGGCCTCCGCCGGACTTATCTTTTTGCGGCTGGGAACAATCTGGCGCAGGGCATTACGCCGCGCTCTGGCCCGGTGTTTCTCAAGTTCAGCCACCTTGTTTTCAGCGGCCGCCGCCCGTCGTTCAGCGGCCGCCGCCACCGTAGCTGCCTTCTCTGCCTTGGCTTGAGCCCCCAGGGCCTGGCGGTTGGCGTCCAAAGCGTCCTGAGCCGCTTTTTTTGCCTCCTTCTGAGCTTGTGCCAGCCGTTCATTACTCTGATTTAACTGATCAGTCAACAAGGCAATCTGCTCGGCCAGATCATTAATTTTCTGGTTCAGATTCTTTTTCAGTTCCTTGCTCCTGCCCTGAATAACCACATCGTTATGACTGCCAGCCTCCAACTGCCCCTTAACCTGTAGCATCTGCGTATTTAACTGATCTAGCCTGTTACTCATGGCGGCCTGCTGCCGGAGAATTTCATCAAGGCGGGCGGCCCGGCCCTTACCGGTTGTCCGTAGCTGGTTATTGAGATTTCTGATCTTTAGATCCACGGTATTGAGATCCTGCGTGGATACACATTGGGTCAATAATGGTAATACCAAAAGAATAATTGCGAACTTGATAAATTTTGACATAACCTGCGCTCCTGATCGAATTAATAAGGCAGACGGGGCGACCACTGGGGGAAGGTCTGGTTGCCCTTTAAATTTTTAAACAGGGGAATAACCTTATGCCCTTTAACGAATATACGGCAGAGTTCTTTGCGGCCGCTACGCTGACGTGAAAAGACTAATTGCCGGCTGTCCGGCGACCATGAGGGAGATTCATAGTCGCCCCAGTATTTGGTGAGCTGCTCGGCCTGACCGCCCTGGGCATTAATTATATATATCTGATGGGTGTTATTCACCCGGCCGGTAAAGGCAATTTTAGTCCCCGACGGCGACCAGGCTGGCGTGGTATTTTCGGCCCCCTGGTATGTAATGCGGGTGGTAATACCGGTCTTAATATCCATGGTATATATCTGCGGGGTACCGCTGCGGTCGGAGACAAAGGCGAAATGACGCCCATCCGGCGCCCAGGAAGGAGAAACATTAATCCCGTCGTTCTTCGTAATACGGCGGATAATCCGACCGCGGGCCGTCAGCAGATATATATCAGGATTGCCGTCTTTACTAAGGGTTATCAGCATTGTTTTGCCATCCGGCGCCCAGGATGGCGCGAGATTCAAGCCCTTACGCCAGGACAGCGCCCTGGTAAACCTGCTCTGGGCCAGATTAGTTATATAAAGATCAGGATTGCCACGATGATAAGAGGTATAGACCAGCTGGCGTCCATCGGGAGTAAAACGGGGAGATACCGTTATATTGTGGTGCTTGGTAATCTGGCGTGCCTTACCGCTCAGAATGTCAGCGACATAAACCTCTTTGTAACCGCTCCTGTCTGAGACAAAGGCAATTTTGGTATTACTGATCCCCCTGCGGCCGCTTAATTTATAAATGACCTCATCGCAGAATTTACGGATCAGCAGTGCGCCCTTTGACCATGAGACATGATAGCGTTTTCCAACAATCATCCGTTTATTGCTGAGATCAATAAAACGGATTTCCAGCACCATGCCGGACTTGTCCCTATTGTAGCTGCCTAACATGACAAAGTCTGCCCCGGCCTTCTGCCAGTTCACCCCCCGGCCCTCGGTATAACTCTTAGCCGGGACAATGGAGATGAAACCGTGCAGAGCGAGGGCGCGGCTGGCAAGGTCAGCCAGGTAGCGGCCCTTGTCGGTTATCTTGTCGGGGGCCTTCTTGTTGATAAAGGCTGGCACAGCCACCGGCATCTGAATCAAATCAGCCGAGGTAATATCAAGATAGACCATGGCCGCGGCGGGCCTGATACCACTGATTACCAAAAAAAGAAGCGCTAAAATAATGGAACTGATACCACGGATAAATCTCATCATAATTGAATTGGGGGAGTAATAAAAAACGTAACTGTTTAGGGCAATTTACAGTCACACCTAAATAGTTACTAAAAAACAAATATTTTAGGTTAAAACATACCGCCCGGCATGAAGCGCAGACCGATCTCAAGGCGCTCTCTTTTGAGGTCGGACGGGAACGGTGGCATTGGCGAGGCCTCTTCAATGGTTTTCTTGACGTACTGGTTAAAATACATATTATCTGATTTTTTTTCAAAAATTATCTTGGAGACAATTCCATCCCGGCGGATATTGATAATAACAACCGCCTTTAAGGATTTATCCCAGTTATGAGTCTTCGGCAATGACCAATGCTCGTGTATTCGCAATGAAATAAGCATATAATAACGCCGCAGGGCCAGTTTAAAACTGGCGGCCTCAGCAGCGTTACGGGCCGTTTGGTTAGATTCGGTCCCGGCCTGAACCTCCTTGGTTGTGTCAGGCGCGGCAGATGGAGCTGGTTTGCTTTTCTGCGGGGCTGGGGCAACTTTTGTGGACTGCAGATTCTTCACAAGCTCTGCCAGGGCACTTTTTACCTGTCTAACCTTCTGTCTGGCCTTAAGCCGGGCTCTTATGCCCTCCAGCCCCCGGCGTAACAGCTCATCGTTGATATTTTCATGCTTAACCGACGGCGGAACCCTTTTCTTGAGCCTGCGGGGCCTTAAAGATACCACCTTGGCCGGTTTAGCCGGAACCAGGGGCCGCGGCTGGTCAATATTAATTGATTTAACCTTCCTGGGCGGCGGAGGCGGCGCCTTGCGCCGGGGCCGGGAAGGACGGCTGGCCCTGGGTGGCGCGGCATGACGACGGGGCGGTTTGAGCTTTGCTTTAAGCTCGGCGGCAGTGAAGAGATTAATGGTCTGGATTTCCTGAAAATCATGCCTGGGCCGTAAGAATGAAGGCGGCATAATCAAGAGCAGAAAAACAGCCAGATGCAGAAGCGCTGTTAAGACCAGCGGCATCTTCCAATACGGGGCGTGAGTTCCGTTCCCTGTTAGGGTAAAAAAGTCAGTCATGAGGGCCCGGATATATCAGCGTCTTTCTCTGGGCTTGGTCACCATCCCCAGTTTGTTGAACCCGGCGGCCTTTATGTCGGCCATAACCACCGCCACCACACCATATTGCACCCGACGATCGGCCTTGAGATAGATCGGCC
>JAJSAA010000031.1 GCA_024274995.1 Deltaproteobacteria bacterium | reverse complement strand
GCGGTACTGCGTAAATTAAGCCCGGAAGAACAGAAATTCATCCATAACGAACTAACAGATGGCCTGCGCCATGAGCAGTTATGGGAACGACAGTTTATCGACAAGGATGTCAAGGAACAGGTCATGGCCGAAGAGCTGGAACGGATCACGAAATTATTTCCCTATTTAAGTCAGGCGGATTTTGGTGAAAAGCTGTTTAACCAACGGCTGTCAGAACTGCGGCAGGCCTTTAAACAAAGGCCCTTGCCCCCAGAGACAGCCTCCACAATACCAGAGCCTGATGATTTCTCGGCCTGCTTCAAAAATTAATTCCAATTAGCGGCAAGAATATTGTTGACAAACACTCCCCATGACATATTATTCTGACTTTTAATTTTTTGTAACCATTCAGTAAGGGCTGGGAATTACCCTAAACTCGTAAGCGCAGACTCCAAGACAGAGTGTAGCTGAACAGTTACTTTTTTTAGCAGAATTACTTGGCGTATAGAACTTTACGGTTAGTCATATCCATACTTAATTAAAAGGCCGTAAAAAATATTTCAGGACTGGGTTTCAGACTCGGCCGTTATCCGGTTTACAATCATCTCCAGGAGAAATAATGAAGGTATTAATAAGTGACAATTTGGCCCCGATTGGCGCCCAGATATTAAAGGATGCCGGGATAGAAGTGGACATTAACACCGGCCTGCCAGCCGAAGAACTCAAAAAAATCATCGGGGCTTACGATGGTTTAGTAATCCGCAGCGCCACCAAAGTCACAGAAGAGATTATTGCCGCAGCCGACAACCTTAAGGTCGTTGGCCGGGCCGGTATTGGATTAGACAATGTCAATATACCAACAGCCAGTAAAAAGGGAATTGTGGTAATGAATGCCCCGGATGGTAACGCCACCACCGCCGCCGAGCATGCCATTTCCATGATGATGTCCCTCAGCCGGAATATTCCCCAGGCCACCGCCTCCATGAAGGCCGGGAAGTGGGAAAAGAAAAAGTTTGGCGGCCGGGAAATAACCGGCAAGACCCTTGGTATTGTTGGTACCGGCCGTATCGGCTCCATTGCCGCCAACCGGGCCAAGGGCCTCCATATGCAGGTAATCGCCTTTGACCCTTACCTGCCGAAAGAGATTGCCGACAAGATGGGCATTGAGCTTGTCTCCCTCGAAGATCTCTGCCGCCGCAGCGATTACATCACCGTTCATGTTCCCCTGATTAAAGAAACCGCCAAAATGCTCTCCACCGAGCAATTCAAAATAATGAAAAATGATGCCATGCTCATTGACTGCGCCCGTGGCGGGGTCGTCGACGAAGCGGCCCTCTACGAGGCGCTTACCAGCGGCGAAATAGCCGGAGCGGCCCTTGATGTGTTTGAGGTTGAGCCCACCACGCTGGAAAATAATCCCCTGTTAAGTCTGCATAATTTCATCTGTACTCCGCATCTCGGGGCCTCCACCTCCGAGGCCCAGCTCAATGTCGCAGTTACCATTGCCGAGCAGATAGCTGATTTCTTAAACAACGGCACTATAACCAACGCCGTAAACGTCCCCTCTGTAAGCGCCGAGGTTATGAATCAGGTCGGCCCCTATATCACTCTGGCCGACACTCTGGGTTCCTTTCATATGCAGATCGCCAAGGGCGGTGTCCAGGAGGTGAACATAGAATATGTCGGGGAACTGGCTGACCTCAACGTCAAGCCCATAACCGTGGCCTTTCTCAAGGGCCTGTTCACCCCCATTCTTAAAGAGTCGGTAAATTTCATCAACGCCCCCATGATTGCCAAAGACCGAGGAATTAAAGTCACGGAATCCAAGACCAATGATTCCGATGATTTCACCAGCCTTTTAAAGGTAACCGTTAAAACCACTGAGGGCGAAAACATCCTGGCCGGCACGGTATTCGGCAAGAACGAACCACGCCTTGTACGGCTTAATTCATTCCGTCTTGAGGCACACCCCACCGGCCCCATGCTCTATGTCCACAACAACGATGTGCCAGGGGTTATTGGCAGTCTCGGCATCACCCTGGCCAATTTTGGTATAAATATCCAGAATATGACTGTGGGCCGGGAAGCGGACGGCAATCAGAATGTCATTTTATTGAATACGGATCAAACTCTGAACAAAGAGCAACTCAAGACAGTACTGCAAACAGATAACATCAATATGGCCATGGCCATAGAGATGCCGGAGATTTAAATCATGGCCAGAGACAAACAGCGGGATAAAGACTGTGACTGCGCCCCCGGGATGATCAAAAAAGATGGCAAATGCGTAATGCCCAAGGTCAGCTTCACCTCATTCTTTATGGCCTTAAACACCTCCGCCTTTTATCATCTTGGGGAAATCGCCGATCCGGTGAGTGGCAAAACACACAAAGATCCGCTGATGGCCAAACACACCATCGACACCATGACCATGCTCCAGGAGAAAACCAGGGGTAATGTCAATGCCGAGGAGGCCGAGCTTATAGAAAACAGCATTTATGACCTGAAGATGCGCTATGTAAAATCAACATCCGAATCAAAATAATTCCCATCCCGGCGCACCGGGCTTTCTCCCCGCCACCTCTGACTTTCACCTAAAAAACCCTGATGACGGAAATAGCTGTTAAGGCTCCGGCCAAGATAAATCTAACCTTAAAGGTTTGCGGTCTCAGGGATGATGGCCTTCACAATATCAAATCGGTTATGCAGAAGATCAACCTAACCGACGAAATTTTGTTAAGAAAAACCAAGCAGCACATACGGCTGTCATGCCCGGGTTCCGATTTACCGGAGGATGAGGGCAATATTGCCTTTAAAGCTGCTCTGACCTTCTTAAAATACAGCGGCTTAAAAAACGGCGTTGAGATTAAACTCCACAAGGGCATTCCGACAGCGGCCGGTTTAGGCGGCGGCAGCAGTGATGCAGCCACCGTACTTATGGGGCTGAATAAACTCTTTAAGACAAATTATTCACCAGCTGTTTTAAGAAAACTTGGTGCCGAATTAGGCTCGGATGTGCCTTTTTTTATAACTGCGGGCGGCAGTGCTCTGGTTACCGGAACAGGCACCACAATAGACGAATTGCCAGCGGCGCAAGATGCCTGGTTTGTCTTGGTCAACCCTGGTTTTTCCGTCTCCACAAAATGGGTTTATGACAATTTTCGATTGACAACTGCTCATAAGCCAGATATCTTATCTCGCTATTCAAAATCAGGAGATAGGATTTTACTGCCTGAAGATATTACCCGGCTCATGCGCAGGGCAGATACTGATTTCCCCTTTAATGACCTGGAAGCGGTAACCGCCGAGAGCTATCCAATTATTAAAGACATAAAGGGGAAATTGCTTAAATTAAAGGCGTCCGCAGCCCTGATGTCAGGCAGCGGCCCCACGGTTTTCGGCATATTTGCCCACCAACAGGCAGCCGAAAATTGCTCCAAGGTCTGCCAGGCCATATATCCGTGGGTTATATCATGCGCGGCATGGCCGGTTTGACAGCATACAGATAAAGCAGTGGCCGGACTGGCAGATTTTCCAAAACATTTTATGTCGTTTCTTGGGGCGTCGTCAAGCGGTAAGACACAGGCCTTTGACGCCTGCATTCGTAGGTTCGAATCCTACCGCCCCAGCCATATAATATATAATTCCGGTTAGTGCCGGATACACAAGGGAATTGGAATGAAAAGTATGTTGAAGGACATGAAGGTTTTTACCGGTAATGCCAACCGGCCGCTGGCGGAGTCAATATGCCAGCACCTGGATATTCCCTTGTCCGTCGCCGAAGTCAGAAGATTCAGTGATGGTGAAATATTCGTTGAAATCAAAGAAAATGTTAGGGGCCGGGATATTTTTCTTATTCAACCCACCTGCCCGCCGGTAAATGACCATCTCATGGAACTGGTGATTATGGTCGATGCCATGCGCCGGGCTTCGGCGAGAAGAATTACAGTTGTTATCCCCTATTATGGTTACGCCCGTCAGGATCGAAAAGTTGCTCCCCGGGTACCCATTACCGCCAAGGTAGTCGCTGAAATGATGATGGTGGTTGGCGTTCGCCGGGTGCTGACCCTGGATCTGCACGCTGGTCAGATTCAGGGGTTCTTCAATATTCCCGTTGACAATCTCTACGCCGCTCCCATCCTGCTTGATTATATAAAACGGGAATGCAGCAATATTATCATGGTATCCCCTGATGCCGGCGGCGTTGAGCGCACCAGGGCCTTTGCCAAACGCCTCGGTGCCGATATGGCCATTATCGACAAGAGACGGGAGCGGGCCAATGTATGCGCCGCCATGAATGTCATCGGCGACGTAAAGGGCAAGACCGCTATTCTCTTAGATGACATGGTTGACACGGCCGGTACCCTCTGTTCAGCCGCTGACATATTGATTGAAAGAGGGGCTCACGAAGTCTACGCCTGCTGTTCACACGGCGTACTTTCAGGGCCGGCCATTGAACGGCTTGAAGCCTCCAAGATAAAATCTCTGGTTATTACCGACAGTATCCCGCTCCGCGAGAAAGTCCGTAACTGCTCCAAGATAAAGGTGCTTTCCATTGCCGAGCTCATTGGCAATGCCATAAGCTGTATTCACTCCGAGGATTCGGTGAGTTCATTATTTGTATAAGATGCCAATAATTTGGCTGACACAGCCCATTAAACCAAACAATCAGTTTCGGATAAAGTCCGTGCAGGAGGTTTTAAGCAAATGTTACAATACGATTTAAGCGCCCAGGTAAGAAATAAATTTGGTAAAGGTGCCAACCGCTGTCTCAGAAGTTCAGGGGCAACCCCCGCTGTCCTCTATGGCAATCATCTCGAGCCGGTTCACCTGCAGTTTGACTGCAAGGATCTCACTCACACATTGCTCCAGATGCAGCGGCGGAATGCCATATTCAATCTGGATATTGCCGGTGTTAAACGGCACGTCATGGTTAAAGAAATCCAGACTAAACCAGTAGATGACTCCCTGCTTCATGTTGATTTTCATGAGATAAAGCTTGATACCCCCACGGTGTTTGAGGTACCGCTTAAATTCAGCGGCAAGGCGAAAGGGGTCGATCTCGGTGGCGAGCTTCACATTGGTCTGCCCTTTGTTACCTTACAGGGCCTGCCCTTGGATATTCCCGATTATATTGAGATCGATATCAGCGCTCTGGATATTGGTGATCAAATCAGCTGTGAAGCCCTTGCGATACCCGCCAATATTGAGATTAAAAATGACAAAGATGCCATCTGCATCGCGGTGATTCACGCCACTGTCAAAGCTGCGGATTTTGAGGATGAGGACGCGGAAGGTGAGACTGCCGCCCAGCCTGAGAAAGAAATAGCGGAATAAGCGGCCACCAAAGTTTGCCCCGGAAACCGGGAAAAGTTCATTTTTTCCGGTTTTTTTTATTCTTATTCTTCGTTAGCTTAGAGAATTTGTTACATCTCCAACCGTGCAATAACCATCAGCTTTCAAAGGTAGATAAAAATGCTGCTCATTGTCGGCCTTGGCAACCCAGGGGCTAAATATCAGGGAACCAGACATAATATTGGTTTCCAGCTTCTCGACTATCTGAGCGAAAATAATAATTTTACATTCTCGCCATCTAAATGGATAGCTCAAACGGCTAAAGCCGAAATCTGGGGAGCAAAGCTGCTATTCGTTAAACCAGAGGCCTTTATGAATGAAAGCGGTCAGGCGGTGGAACGTATTGCTGCTTATTTTCATATTGCGGCCACCGACATAATCGTAATTCATGACGACCTTGACCTTGACATAGGCCGCATAAAAGTGGTCAACAACCGGGGGAGCGGCGGTCATCGGGGCATATCGTCTATAATCAGCCACCTGCACAGCAGAGAATTCAGCAGAATTAGAGTTGGGATTGGCCGGCCTCCGGCGCCAATGGCAGTAGCTGATTTTGTACTCGGCCGTTTCGCTGCCGCAGAACGTCAGATTCTATCGGTAAGAATCCCGCAAATAGAGGCGGCCCTTAAACTAATAGTTAAAAAGGGTTCCCAGGCCGCCATGGCCACGATCAATCAGCGGCAGACTCAAGAACCAGAATAATATTAATTCCTCTGCTTTTTACCATATATTATTCTTGACTTAACAAATATTAATTGTTAATTAATTCCGTTTGTCGGACTACTTGTCCATCATTGGTTTTTCTGCCATAGGCGCGTAGCTCAGTTGGTTAGAGCGCTTGCTCGACACGCAAGAGGTCAGCGGTTCAAATCCGCTCGTGCCTACCATTCTCCATTCTTTAAAGCGGCCGTTGGCCAATAGGCTGATCAACCAAGACAGATAATTTAGCTATAAGACCAGGAAGCAGCCGCGCTTCCTTTAACCCGCGCGGCCCGAAGACAATGACAATCAATATTTCCATAGATAACGGCCCGGCTCAGGCGCTGCCTGCCGGAGTCTCGGCCGCCGAGGCTGTCAAGACCATCTGCTCTAACAAGACGCGGAAAAAGGTGCTGGCCGTTAAGATCGGTAATGACTTAAAGGATCTATCCACCCCCCTGCAAGCTGACACCGCCTTAGAAACCATTACCGCCGCCAGCCCGGCAGGACTCGACATTATACGGCACAGTGCCGCTCACATTATGGCCCAGGCCGTGCTTGATATATTCGGCAGCGAGGTTCAGGTAACCATAGGCCCTTCCATTACCAACGGTTTTTACTATGATTTTGCCAAGGACTCTCCATTCTCGACTGCTGATTTAGAGAAAATAGAGTTGAAGATGCAGGAAATAGTCAACGCCGACTTGCCTTTTAGCCGCCAGGTGGTATCCAAGGAAGAGGCTGCGGCTCTGTTCGAAAATAAGGGCCAGAATTATAAGCTGGAAATCATTAATGATATTGCCGGCAATACCGTATCCCTTTATCAACAAGGTGATTTTGTCGATCTATGCCGGGGCCCGCACCTGCCGAGTACCGGCCGTTTAAGAGCTTTTAAGTTGCTCAAGGTGGCTGGTGCTTACTGGCGTGGCGATGAAAAAAATGCCATGCTACAACGAATTTACGGCACCGCGTTTAACGATGCCAAGGCCCTGCGCACCCATTTACGGCTCTTAGAGGAGACTAAAAAACGAGATCACCGCCGTCTCGGCCGGGAACTGGAGCTATTCACCATTAACGATCAGGTGGGCCCAGGCCTTATTCTCTGGCAGCCCAAAGGGGCCAGAATTCGCTCATTAATTGAAGAGTTCTGGAAGAATGAGCATTTCCGGCATGATTACGAACTGCTCTATACCCCGCAGATAGCCAAACGTGGTTTATGGCAGACCTCTGGACATCTTGATTTTTACGCTGACGATATGTTCTCGCCCATGGAGGTAGATGAGGTCAGCTACCAGATCAAGCCCATGAACTGCCCTTTTCATATTGCCATCTACAAGACACGTAAGCGCAGCTATCGGGAGTTTCCCATCCGCTGGTGTGAATTGGGAACGGTATATCGTTATGAGCGTACAGGTGCCCTGCACGGCCTGATGCGGGTTAGGGGTTTTACGCAGGATGATGCCCATATATTTACCCTGCCTGAGCAGTTGGAAGATGAGATATTCAATATTTTAGACCTCAATATGAATATTCTCCAGACTTTTGGCTTCAAGGAGTATGAGGTTTATCTCTCCACCCGGCCGGCAAAATCTGTCGGCAGTGACGAGAATTGGGAGCGGGCCACCAACGCCCTGAAACATGCCCTTGAGAAAAGAGGCATGAGCTACGAAATTGATCCCGGTGAGGGGGTTTTCTACGGCCCTAAAATTGATATAAAAATTAAGGATGTTATAGGTCGTTCCTGGCAATGCTCCACCATTCAGGTTGATTTTAATTTACCTGAACGTTTTGCCATGAGCTATACCGGAGAAGATGGCCACGATCATCAACCCATCATGATTCACCGAGCTTTAATGGGTTCTCTTGAGCGTTTCTTTGGGGTGCTTATAGAACATTACGCTGGGGCCTTCCCCTTGTGGTTGGCTCCCGTACAGACTATTATCCTTAACATCTCTGATGCTCAGAATGAATATGCCCAAGGGGTATACGAGCAATTAAGAAAGGCCGGAATCCGGGTCGAAAAAGATCTGCGCAAC
Source organism: Deltaproteobacteria bacterium (assembly GCA_024274995.1). Taxonomy (GTDB): domain Bacteria; phylum Desulfobacterota; class Desulfobulbia; order Desulfobulbales; family VMSU01; genus JAADIV01. The sequence continues at coordinate 462 of JAJSAA010000031.1, read as the reverse complement.
GAAAAATTGAATTATAAGATTCGTCAGGCCCAGTTAAACAAAATCCCCTTTATGTTGATTATCGGCGACCAAGAGATGGCAGATAATACCATTACCGCCCGTTTACGTGACGGCAAGAATCTGCCAGCCATGACCGTCGGTGAGTTCCTTGATCAAATTAAAGAAGATAGCTGTATCCCAACGCTGGATTAACCATACGTAACTATTCAGCCATGCTCCAGCTCAGAGTCTATGCTTACCTCGTTCATTTTGGACTTTGAAGCACAGGTCATATTCGAGAAAACCGGAATGGGCGAAGACGGGATGCCGCTGAACAGTTACCATACAAAAAAACCACAGTTGGAGGTGGAGTATCAAAAAAGGTAGAAGGAAGGATCAAAACGGCAGAGAGGCCAGGGCGCGGATCAACGAATTGATCAAAGTACAGAGCATCAGAGTTATTGATTTGGACGGCGAACAGCT
>JAJSAA010000030.1 GCA_024274995.1 Deltaproteobacteria bacterium | reverse complement strand
TAGGCCTTCGACATATCCGGGAAACGCGGCCCCCATTCCTCATTATTTATGCCGCGCAGGGGATTTCCGCCCATGAAGTTGAGGTGATCCCGAATCATCATCAGGCCGCCGCATCGCAATTCAGGGCTTAAGCCCCCGGCGGTATTGGCAGCGAGAAGCGTCCGGCAGCCCAGGTACGCCCCCACCCGAACGGATAACACCACCTCCGGCAGCGAATATCCCTCATAATAATGCAAACGACCCTGGAATATGAGTACCTCTTTTGAGCCGATTTTACCGCTGATTAACAATCCTTTATGGCCGGGGGCGGTGGCAGGGGGCAGGCCGGGAATTAACCCATAGGGGATCTCGTTACTGATCTTTAAATCAGGCGGCAGGGCGGCCTGGCCGCTTCCCATAATCAGCATGATCTCCGGGGCAGTGCTGAGGTGCCGGGCCAGAAAAGCACCGGCCCTTGCCACCCGTTTTTTATAGAGGTCAGGAGTCATGTTACCAGGTTGTCGAATTAGTTCAGGAAATCCTGGCCGTCAAGCGTTTCATATTCTGGCGCACAGCCTCCAGCCCCGGCGAATTAAGGCCGGCTCCACGGGCGATATTATCCGCCCTCTCCTGAGTCATGAAATCATCGGGGCCGTGGGCATCGGAATCCAATACCAGATCAGCCCCGCTGACAGCCGCCAGGCGAGCTATATGGCCATTGGTCAGACAATGGCCCTTGCGGCCTGATATTTCGATGAATACCCCCCTGGCCGCGGCAAGTTCCATCTCCTCGGCGCTGATGAGACCGGGGTGGGCCAGAATATCCACTTGCGCCTCAATGGCGGCCAGATTGGTGCCGGGAGCCACCGGTTCGACAATGGTCTCACCATGCACCACCACCAGCTGGGCTCCCAGTTCACGGGCCTCGGCAGTGAGCCGGGCAATCAGGGGCGGCTGGACATGGGTTAATTCAATACCGGCAATCATCCGGGTAGTGGAATGCCGGTTCCAGTCAGCCGCGGCCCGTACTATTCGGGGAATAATGAAATCGAGATTCGAGGAGTCGGCATGGTCGGTAATAGCCATGGCCTCATAGCCCATGGCTTCAACCCGGCGCAGATGCTCCGAGGGCACTAACTCGCCGTCGCTGAAAAAGGTGTGAGAATGAAGATCAATCATGTTGGCCTCTTAATGAATGCTGGCAGGCCTCGGTAATCGTGAGATCGACAAGATCACCCGGTTTTAAAGAGGCGCTGCTTTTAAAATTGACAATATGATTGGTAGCATCCCGGCCGCTCCACTGCCCTGGATTGTGGCGGCTTTTACCCTCAACCATTACCTCTTCAGTCCGGCCCACATATTCTTTATTCCGCTCCATAGCGATACGGTTTATTTCCTCCTGCAGAAGAGATAAACGGCGGCTCTTGACCTCCTCCGGTAATTTATCGGCAAAAGCGGCGGAACGGGCCTGGGGCCGGTCGGAATATTTAAATGAATAGGCCCCGTGATAGCGTATCTCCCGCACCAGAGCCATGGTGTCCTGAAAATCATCTTCAGTTTCACCGGGGAAACCAATAATTATATCGGTGGTGAGGGCAATATCCGGCCGGGCAGCCCGCAAAGCGGCGGCCCGATCCCGATAATGCTCAATCGTGTAGTGACGATTCATCCGTTTCAAGACGTTATTGGAGCCGGATTGCACCGGCAGATGAAAATGAGGGCAGAGAATGTCAAGTTCGGCAAAACATTGAATCAAGTCATCATTCAAATCCTTGGGGTTGGAGGTGGTGAAACGAAGTCGTTTCAGGCCCTCCACCGTCGCAGTCTCCCGCAGCAGGGTGGAGAAATCCACCTGCCGGGACAGATCATGACCATAGGAGTTGACGTTTTGCCCCAGCAGGGTGATCTCTTTAACCCCGTGGCTGGTCAAATGGTGGATTTCGGCCAGAATATCCGTCATCTTGCGGCTCACCTCCCGGCCGCGGGTATAGGGCACCACGCAGTAGGTACAAAAATTATTGCAACCCTGCATGATAGTTACAAAACGTTTATAGGCCGGGCCACGGCGCAGATCAGGCAGATAGGGCGGGATTTCAAAATCAGCTGACTGGCTCACCGCCGTCTGCCGCCGGCGGCTGGATTTTATTTCAGAGATCAACTCCGGCAGCTTATAGATATTCTGGGTGCCAAGCACCAGATCGACATAGGGCAGGCGGGCCAGAAGTTTATCCCCCTCCTGCTGGGCCACGCAACCCGCCACCCCGATAATCATCTCCGGTCTTCTGCCCTTCAACTGTTTCAGGGTGCCCAGCAGGCTGAAGGCCTTTTGCTCGGCCTTCTGACGAATACTGCAGGTGTTTATCATGACAATATCGGCCTCGAGGAGGCCGGGAGCCGGGCGGCAGAATTCAGCGAGAAGCTGGGCCATAATCTCTGAGTCACGATCATTCATCTGGCAGCCGAAGGTCTCAATATGAAAGGAGAGGGGCCGCATTATATGTTCCCCGGCCGATTGCTGTCGTATAGTTTGCGGAAGGCGGTAAGACGCCGCTCCACATCCGGAGCCAGCTTTAGTTTATATAATTTGGCATACTCGGCCGCCATGCGGTGGGTATTAAACACCGGGCCGTTCAAGGCGATATTCATGACGCATTTATCAATTAATTCATACCGGCAGGTTTCATCGTAAAATGTTTTTAATATCTGGGGAAAAAGGCTGTAAAAAGAGTCGGAATCCTCGGTAAATAGGAGGGTACATAAATCTTCGCTTAAACAGGCGTTGGATATCTCGCATTCCCGTCCGAACTTCCAGCCGGTGCGGCCCTGATTATACCCCTCTACCCACCAGCCGTCCATGGTGCTGATATTTGGTACCCCGTTCAGGGCCGCCTTCATGCCGCTGGTACCGCTGGCCTCTAAGGGGCGCTTGGGGCTGTTGAGCCAGGCGTGTACTCCGGCCACCATCATCTTGGCGATGGCCATATCGTAGCCGGGGATAAAGATAAGTTTAATGAGGCCGTCCGACTTATCGTAGAGCTCCTTTTGGGTATCAATAATGTTTTTAATAATATGCTTGCCCGGTTCATCGGCCGGATGGGCCTTACCGGCAAAGATAAAATTCACTGGCCAGTTGTTGTCTTTGACAATACCGGTTAGACGGTCAATGTTCTCAAAAACCAGATTGGCCCGTTTGTAGGTCGAAAAACGGCGGGCAAAGCCAATGGTCATTATCCTTGGATTCAACTCCCGTTCAGAATCCTTGAGGTGTGATAAAAAATTAGGCGGATCAATCCAGGTCGTGTGCATCTTCTGGCGATGCTCAATGAGCATTTGGTTTATAAAATTAATTAACTTCTCGGTGTCCGTCTGCCAGGCCTGTTCAAGATAGGTGCGGAATTTATCGTTATTTTTAAGATCCTTCGCCCTGGCGAAGACCCCTGGATTTCGGCGCCAATCCTTAAACTCCGGGAAGACGTCAAACAACTCCGCCTTGGCGGCGCTGATCCAGGTAAGGTGGTGAACCCCGTTGGTAACGGCCTTGATCTTGTGGGCGTACTGCGGGAACTGCTTTTGGGTAACTAAGCGGTGCATACGGCTTACCCCATTGGCGGCCCGGTTGATTTTCATGGCGAGAGAGGTAAAGTTGAAAAAGTCGGGATTCTCGCCTTCCTCGGCCAGAAGCTCCAGAATACGGTTACAGAAAGGGTGGCCGATTTCAGCGTACATATCCCGGTAGAAACGATCATGGCCCGCTTTAACCGGGGTATGAATGGTATAAACAACCCAGTTAGCAGCGAGTTTAGCCGTCTCCAAAATTTCTTGATCCGTACTTTCCATCATATAGTCATCGCCCAGCTTCTCCTGCAGATATCTGGCGATAAGATGGAGAACTACGGCAACTCCGTGCTGTTCATTCAGATGAATAGTCTTTGAGGTAATATTCAGGGCCTTCATAACCGGCAGTACACCTGCGCCGAGCAAGCGGCGCTGAATGGCCTTGGCCCTTTCCGAACGGCTCTCGTAAAGATGCTGAGCGGCTTTGCGAATCCATTCCGGGGCGGAAGGCTGGCTGTAATCAAGCAGGATCTCAGGCACAAAATAACTAAGATCATTGGCGGCCTCCAGTTTCATCCACAAGTTACCGGCCACCTTAATCTGCTTGCCGCGGTCAAAAAAAGGTATCTCTATCTGGAGGGGTTTCTGCGGATCAGCCGGGTCTTTTAAGAGATAGAGATGGGGAGTTTCCTCCGGCCGCCATTGGGTGGCATGGGCGATCTGACCGGCCTCGGAATCCACCAGTTGTGAGAAATACCCCTTACGGTAAAGCAGGGAGATACCAAGCGCCGGCAAATGACAGTCGGCATAGCTCTTCAAGGTATCACCGGCCAGAACCCCAAGACCGCCGCTGTAATTGGGAATTTTCGCCGGGCCATATAATATCTTGTCATTAAATTTACTGACCAGTTTGTTTTCGTGATCAAATATATTTATTTCACGCAAGACATCTTTGACTGGATTGTAGACATCATTGTCAGCTCCTATTTCCATGCTGACATGAGTCACCGATTCTCCTTTGGCAGAAGTCAATTGCGCCCAAACCTCTTTCAGCACCTTGGGGCTGACCCCGAAAAATGTACCGAATTCATTGGAAGCCAGCATCTGGCTGAGAATTTTATGACTGTCTAATTCCGGTTCTATATATGACATGATATAAGCACTTTTGTTGATATATTGATAATATGTTAAAACCGTATTATTAACCTTGGCTCTGAATGGCGGGGGGTACGGTCTTCCATTATCTGGGCTGAATAATTACTGAAAACAGTAACCCATTTAAGTCGTTTCGTAAATTCCTTATGTAGGGAAAGTTTTAACGTAAAACGCCCGTCCTCTGTTAAAATATGGTTAAATATTAAAAAAATGATAAAAATATGTTGTCTTTTCAAGGCGTTTTCTATAATCTATATTTTTTCCAACTAAATGAAATGATTTTATAAAAAAAAGGAGGGAATAATGCTTAAAAAATATTCTGGAACCATCGTGTTTTTTACCTTTGCCATGTCTTTTCTGTTATTGGCCGGCGGGTGCAGTCAACAAAAAATTCAATCAACTCCCCCGTCCCCGGCGCTATCAGCGCCCCCCCCCGAACAACATGAGGCTCCGGTTGTCACTACTCCTCCCGGCTCCGAAGAATCTCTGAATACTCCTGCCCCTAAGCCGGTTCATTCATTTACTATCCTTGAAGGACGAACCACTGGCCCCATGCTGCCGGTATACTTTAATTTTGACCGCTCAAACATCCGCAAGGATCAAGTAAGCAGAATTGAAGGCAATGCCCAGTATTTGAGAAATAACAGCCAGGCCACAATTGTCGTGCAAGGCAATTGCGATGAACGAGGTACCAGTGAATATAATATGGCTCTCGGTGAGAGAAGGGCGCAAAGCGCCAAAAGGTATCTAATCAATCTTGGCGTAAATCCTGAACGAATTACCACCATCAGCTTTGGCGAAGAAAAACCGCTTAATTATGGCCACGATGAACTGGCCTGGTCTCAAAACAGGCGGGACGATTTTGTCCAGAACCGATGATTTTGCCGCCTAAGGCGGTTTGCTGTTTCTGAAATAGATGCGCTGCTTAATCTGACCATGTAATTTTACCACCCTAACTTTTTAAGGATCAAAATGATTTTAAATTTCCGTAACAAGTCGATTATTATTGCCTGCTGCTTTATCTGCTCTTTCATCTTGATTAAACCAGTATTTGCCGCTTCACCCCTCAAGATAGGCGTTATCAGTATTCAAAAGATTATTGACAGTTCTCAAGCCGGTCAGCGGGCTCGTAAGGTATTGGAGGCCAAACAGAATGAATTACAGCCCAAACTCATGAAGGAAAAAATGGCCTTGGAAAAAGAGGCCAAGGATATCGAGAAGAAGAGCTCTGTCTGGAGCGCTGATAAAAAACAGGCAACTGAACGTGACTATCAAAAGAAGATGCGAGCTTACCAGATAAAGGTTAATGACGCCCAATATACCATGAAGCAGTTACAGAAAAAGGTTCTAAACCCTATTTTCAAACAATTACAGGCAGTAATTAATGAGGTCGGCAGAACAGAAGGCCTGAGCCTGATTTTTGAAAAATCAAAGAGTAACGGTCTGTTGTATGCCGATAGCAAACTTGACGTAACCAGTGTAGTCTTAAAGAAAATGAATGCGGAGACAGCCGCCGCCAAGTAGACAAATTCACAGCCGATTTTTTAAAAAAAGCCCCCTTTCTTAGTTAAAGGGGGCTTTTTTTATGCCCCTTCTTCCATGGGCACAAAGCATACCAGCACCATACCCGGCACCGAGGCCAGAAAACTGATCCCAAAGAAAGCCCCATATCCCACCCAGGCGGTAATAAAGCCGCTGACCGTCCCGGCGTATAAGCCGCTGAGTCCCATGAGCCCGGTTCCTATGGCATAATGGGAGGCCTTGAAATCATCGCGGCAAATTCGCATGAGATAAGTCATTAATACTGCCGTACCCAGACCACCGGCGAACTGATCAAAGGCGTGAGTTACCACTACCGCAGTCATTTGAATCATAGACAAGGGCAGGGGAGTGGGATTGGCGGTGTTCAGCCCCAGCATGCCGCTCAGGTAAAAGGCCAGGGCCATATACACCAGGTTGGTAATATTCTGCAGTAGAAGAAAGGGCCATATCATCTTCCTTAAACCGTAGCGCCCGATGGCCCACCCGCCGCACATAGCTCCAAGAATAGAGGCAGGCAGGCCAATACCAGCCGAAATCCAGCCGTACTGAAGTTTAAGGCCCAGGTCCACCATAAAGGGAATATACATGGTGGACAACATGTATTCCCCGGCTCTAATTGAAATAATAAAGGCCAGAATTATGCCGATACGCGGGCGGTCGACAAAGGTCAAAAATGAGCGGGCATAAAAATTATCCGGGTTGGCGGTTATAAGCCGACGTAGCCGTCTTCTTCCGAACCAGACAAAAATAAGAGCACTAAAGAGAGCGATATTAATGAGGCCTGGGATGCTCAGATGGCTAAAAAGTGGGATAGCCGGGTGAATCAGTCTCTCGGTGAAAGTATTGGTCAGCAGTATCCTGAGAAGCAGGATAATCCCGCCAGTAAGCAGAATCCAACGACTGAGAGCCTTGAGTCCATGATAAGAGCCGGGGGAACGTCTGGGCTTGAATTCTTCACAATGAGGCAAAATCACCAGGTTGACAACGAGGAGAAGAAACATCAGAATGTCGGCGCTCATAAAGGCGGCCCGCCAGCCGTAAAGCGCGCCAATGGTAGCGATAACGCCGCTGCCCGTCATCATGGCGATACGATAGGCCATAACTCGATAGCCTAAGTAACGGGCCTGAGCGTCAATATCAAGGGCCTCCATGTAAAAACCGTCAATGGCTATATCGTGGGTGGCGGCTATAAAGCTGGCGGCAAAGAAAAGGGCTGCGATCATACTGACTGCCTGAGTAAGCGGGGCAAGAATGGCGGCAATGAGAAAGGCTAAGGTAATTAAGCCTTCGGTGGTCAGCAGCCAGAGGCGTTTAGTGGCGATATTATCCACCAGTGGCCCCCAGAGAAATTTAAGCACCCAGGGCAGGCCAAAGATGGAGGCAGCTCCCAGGCCCTGCAGGCTCATCCCCTGATCCCGGAAAAACAACGCCGAGATAGTACGAATAATAGTATATGGAAAGCCCTCGGCGAAATAGGTGCTGAAGGCCCACAATAAGGGGGGGGAAGAGGGCTTTACCGAGTCATTATTAGATTTTATGCTCAAAATTTTCGCTTGTCATGTGGTACCTGAGCCGTTGGCCAGGGCCGTTATCTCGTAAAGGAGGGGTAAAGTTGGTGGGATTATAACCTACTTCCAATGAAGTTTGGGGATATTATTATAATAATACCCGGTTAAGAATCGGCCTTGAACAGGTGTAAAATCTTCCCTTATCGGTATAATAATCAAAAACTTTAAAAAAACTTTTATTAAATCCTGAAAAAATGTAAAATATGACATTAATATTCTAACTATGAGCTTGAAGGGAACTGCTCAGGAGTGCCCTGAACATTTGTATCGCACTGTTCCGGGTGATTTATGTTCCGGTCTGAACTGTTACGGGTAGGGAGGAAAAGCCATGACGATCAGCGTCAATATTGATGCCTACAGCCTTGCCGCCACTCAGCAGTTCAACCGTAATCTATCATCCTTCGCCGATTCCATTACCAAATTATCTTCCGGACTGCGGGTCAACAAGACGGCCGATGACCCAGGGGCGGTCTTTATTGGTGATTATCTCTCTTCCCAGGCTCAGGGGCTGGGAGCTGCCGTTAAAAATGCCAATGATGCCGTTTCCATATTGCAGATTGTTGATGGTTCTCTGTCCCAGGCCATTGACCTGATTAACAGCATCAGAACCAAAGCCGTACAGGCCGCATCCGATTTCCTGTCCAGCACCGAGCGTGATACCATCCAGGGAGATGTCAACACCCTGTTAAAGGAGCTTGATCTGGTGATGATGACCTCCACCTACAATGATCACGCCCTGTTGAACGGTAGTTTTACCTCCAAGCTCTTTCAGGTGGGCGAGACCAGCGGCCAGACCATGGCCGTCAATCTTCCTGATTCCCGCAATAATCATACCGGCCACCTGTACGCCGGCCAGTTATCCTTAACCACCCAGGGCGGCGAAGTTTCTCTGACCCTGAATAATGCCGCCACCGGTAAAACCCTGAGCATCAGCGGTCTCACCATGGCCTATAACAATACTCCGGCCAACGGCCTGGCAGCGGTGGCAGACGCCATAAACAAGTATTCCGACAGTACCAATATCAGCGCCAGAACGGTGGTTGAATCCAGCTCCGCTAATTCAATAGCGGCAGGTTCCACCCCCTCTACCTTTGCCATTAACGGCATCAATATCGGGGTCATCAGCGTCAAGGCCAATGACAGCGATGAACGGCTGATTACCGCTGTTAACGCCAAAACCACCAAGAGCGGAGTTACGGCAAGTGTTGATTCCAGCGGCCGTTTAACACTTGCTGTTAGCGACGGCCGACCCATTCAGGTCAGCGGTCTTGACAACTTGCTGCCCGGTGAAGATCTCTCCACCTTCGGTTATGTGCAGATCTATCAACAAGGAGCGCAGTTGCTCAGTATGAGTGATCTCTCCCTGGGCATGGCGGTTTCATTTTCCAATAACCTGAAGATGGCGGCAGATGTGACTACCAGCATAGATTCCACCCTGAGCTTTGGCTCGATAGTGGGCAGCGGCTCTACCCTGACGGCCGGTTGGCAGGCCGGAATGGATGTCTCCGGAACCGCCATTAACGGTAATATCACCACCAGCGCTGATTCTACCCTGCTGGCCGGTTCAGTACTGGCTTCCGGTTCGGTTATTGCTTCGGCCTCAACTCTTGGCGGCACGGCCTATAACGCCAAAAGCGTTAACACTACCGCTGGCAGCTTTCTCCAGGATACTTCAATTCTGCAATCAGGCACGATCCTCGCCAGCGGCACCTACCTGACCAATGACATAAGCACCGCCAGCGGTTCAATAAGCGCTGGCACTACTCTCAGCACCGCTGCAACTCTTAACGCCAATGTAACCCTGACTCATGACATGCTGGCGGCAGGCGGTTCGGTTATTGCCTCAGGCAGCAAACTGACGGCCGGTTCGAGCATGGGCGGCCAGTTTACTCTAAGCGGAGCTATGACTGCCACCGTTGACATGACCTTAAAATCCGCCTCAACTATTGTAGATCAAGACGCGGTAACTAATATTGCCGCCGGTTCGACTGTCGGTGGTTCTGTAACTACTGCTGCCGATCTT
>JAJSAA010000029.1 GCA_024274995.1 Deltaproteobacteria bacterium | reverse complement strand
CATGAATTGTAAAATCGTTTATGTTTTCTTGTGCAGGAACCTTAAAACGGCACGAAGCTTGGGCGCTGCTGAATAGTTCCCATAAATATAAACCTAAAGGGTGTTGAAAGGCAAGTGAAGGTGGGAGGGGTCTGGAGGAAGAAAAAAGAATTTATCAGATTTAAATGGCTTGCCGTCAACTTAGAAATTATTTTTTTGTGACGAAGAGCCTTGATCAAAGGAGGGGGCAAAGAGTGATCATTTCTTTATTACTGAGCTTTCCTGAATAGTTACAAGTTGTCAATAAAGGTAGTAGATGGACTAACGGCGGACTAAGGTCAGTCGTTAGAATTGGATGAGGCGGACACGCACAACATCGGAGTTATTTTCTATTGTCTGAATAACCTCAGGGCTGGGCAGGCCTTCCAGGTCAATAATGTTATAACCGATACGACCGTTACTCTGATTATTATAGCTGGCGATATTAATACCGGAGTTACCAATAATCTGTGAGGCAAAACCAATCATTCCGGGAATATCGTTATTAATCATAATCAGGCGGCAGGCTGTATTGTGACGGATCATGGCCTCGGCGGCCGGGAAATTGACGCTGTGACTGATGGTACCGTACTCCAGATAGTTTTTGAGGGAACTGACCGCCATTTTAGCGCATTGTTCTTCGGATTCACCGGTACTGGCCCCCAGATGAGGGGTGGTAATAACCCGCTGATGACGAAGTAAAGACTGGCTTGGGAAGTCGTTAATATAGATACCAAGCTGACCACTATCCAGAGCGGCCAGTATTGCCTCTTCGTCCACCACCGGGCTGCGGGCGTAATTCAACAGGGCGGCGCCCGGTTTCAGGCGCTTGATAAAATCGGGGTTTATCAGGCCGCGGGTTTTGTCGTTCAGGGGGAGATGGAGGCTGATGATGTCAGCGTTTTCCTGTAATTCAGTCAGGGAACGAGCCAGGATAACCTCTGGGGAGAGAAGATGGATATTTTCCAGGGCTGGATTGGGATCAAAGCCGATCACCCGCATGCGGCGAAAGGCCCCGCCATTAGCCACTTTGGTGCCGATCTGCCCTAGGCCTATGACTCCCAGGGTTTTACCGGCCAGTTCAAAACCCTTGAAGTTTGATTTTTCGGCTTCGGTACGGGTCTTGATCTTCTCATCATTTAAGGCATTCAACTGGCGGCAGAAATCGTGGGCCTGGTGGAGGTTGCGGGCCCAGACCCCAAGCATCATAAAGACCAGTTCCGCCACGGCATTGGCGTTAGCTCCCGGGGTGTTAAAGACGCAGACCCCGGCCTTGGTGGCCTCGGTCACCGTGATATTATTTACTCCGGCTCCGGCTCGGGCCACGGCGAGGAGGCCGGGATATTGACTGGTATTTAACGAAGAGCTGCGGACGATAATTGCCTGCGGGTGATCAATCTTCGGCCCTACTTTATAATCTGTGCCCAGCAGGGCCAGGCCTTCGGCGGCGATGTTGTTTAAGGTCTTTATCCGCACGGCTGGTTTATAGGCTGCAGACTTGTGAGCGGCCGGCGGCTTTGGCCTGGTACAGGGCTTCATCGGCCCGTTGCAGCCATTTCTCCTGGGTTTGGTCGGGCTCCAAT
>JAJSAA010000028.1 GCA_024274995.1 Deltaproteobacteria bacterium | reverse complement strand
CTGGGCTACACCCATTACCAACCGGCCCAGCCCACCACCGTCGGCAAACGCAATACCATCTACCTGCAGGACGTGTTAATGGATCTTGACTATATCGAACATCTTGAGACTCAAATCAAGGCCCGTGGCGCCAAGGGCACCGTGGGCACTCAGGCCACCTTCCTGGAATTATTTAAGGGCGACCATGAGAAAGTCAGAAAACTCGATGAACTTGTTGCCGCAAAACTTGGATTCAGCGACATTTTTGCGGTTACGGGTCAGACATATACCCGCAAATTAGACATGAAGACGGCCGAGACCATGGCCGGTATTGGAGCCACCGCCCATAAATTTGCCGTTGATCTGCGCCTGCTCTCCAATCTCAAGGTGCAGGAGGAACCATTTGCCAAGAATCAGGTGGGTAGTTCAGCCATGGCCTACAAGAGAAATCCCATGCGGGCCGAAAGAATGACCGGCCTGGCCCGCAAGCTCATGGGGCTTTGGGCTGATTTTGCCGCCACTTACAGTAATCAATGGTTTGAACGTACTCTGGACGACTCAGCCATTCGCCGCATGGATATCCCGCAAACCTTTTTATTAGCTGACGCGGTTTTGAAATTATTTATTAACATTACAGACGGAATGGTTGTTTTTCCGAAACAAATTGAACGTCATCTCATGCAGGAGCTTCCCTTTATGGCCACTGAAAAAATATTAATGGCCTGCGTTGAACAGGGAGAAAGCCGCCAGCATGTCCATGAAATAATCAAGATTCATTCACTCGCTGCCGGTAAAATGGTTAAAGAACAAGGGGCCGACAATGATCTGTTGAGCAGACTCGGGGCTGACGCTGGTATCCCCTTCACGGAAGCCGAGCTCTTAAATATGGTCGGCGAGACAGGCCAGTTTACCGGCCGGGCTCAGCGGCAGACGGAAGAATTTATTGCCGAGGTTGTTGATCCGGTTCTGGAGCGTTACCGCCCGTTATTGAGCGCTGTCCATGAGGATATAAATGTTTGAGAAGTTTGAGAAAAGTGGAATTGAGCTGGGACGTGATCAGGGGAAAGCTTTCGAGGAGGTAGAGCTCACGATAGCCCCCCGCCGTATAGCCTTTTTTAAATTTATTCTCGAGGGTTATGACGGGCTGGCAATTCTATCCACTCTTGATGCGGGCAGCGGCCGGGTTTTACTGCGCTTTCCAGCCTGCCGTGAGGCTGAGGTTTATGAGCTGACAAACGCCCTGCTGCAAAGCGGCCAATTGGGCAGCGGGTGGTTATCAAGTCAAGAGTGTGGTTTATTGAGCGCTTAGCTTAAAATCACATCCACCCTCTTATTATATCCACCCATTAATTACAGGGCATGTAACATAAAATACAATGCTATGGCCAGAAAAAAGGCGGCATAACCAATTACAAGAAATTTAGCGGTAAACATAGCGGTATTATCCGTATTATCATGCGTGACATAAATTTTGTAAGCAATCAGATTTGCCAGTGAACCAAACAAACTGCCAAAGCCGCCGACATTCACTCCCCACAGCAATGCCTCCCAATTAGTGGTAAACTTTGCAAACAATAGTGTTGTTGGAACATTACTTATAATTTGGCTGGTCAAGGCGGAAAACAAAAAAACGTGGCCGGAATCCCTTATCTTCGCGGCTAACAGCATTTTCATGTTGTCCGCCAGACCAAAAAAGAAGAAAAAGCTACATAAAAGCGCATAATCAACCAAAAGTGCTTTTCGGTCAAATAACAGCGCATAAAGGATTACCAGAAGTCCGGCAGACAGGTAGAGCACATGCAGAATTGATAAAAGGACAATTATGAGCAGGATTCCATAGGCATAGGCGGAATTATTAACCCTTTGAATTTTTATTGAATTTATTGAATTTATTGAATTAACCGTACTTTTGGTTTTAATGATAAATGACCAGTTAACCAGGATGCTGAGGAAAACCAATGAAAAGGGAGCAATCGTTTTAATAAATATTGCCGGGTGTAAATTATAAAACCAGTAGATAAACAGGTTTTGTGGGTTTCCAAAGGGGGTTAAGGCGGCTCCGGCATTCGCGGCTAACGCTTCAAAAATAACCAGAATATCTTTACGATTTATATTAAGTGCCAGAGTTAACGGGACAATGACAATTAAAGCCACATCATTTGTAACCAGCATTGAGAGCAAGAATGTCGTGACTACCAAATTGAACGGAATAGCTTTTCCCTTTTCAATCCACTGGGAAAACCTTGAGATAAGGCCGCTATTCTGAAGACCGTTAACCGCGATAAAAAGTGTAAACAGGATAAACAACACCTGTAATTCTGGAACTGAGTAAACAGGTAAGTGCCGGGTATAAACTGACGACAGAACAAAGCCAAGACCAGAAATAATCAACAGCCATTCTTTCAGGATAAAATCAATCAATAATATTCTTAATATGTAGAAGGGTAGTAATAAAAGGGGGGGGGGATGGTAGTCTTATGTTTTTTGAATCTTTTTTTGAATCAATCACCGTAAGGGCATCGATAGCGCCCTGCCCTTGCGACAGGCGCTCTCTCAACCTTGACAAAGGGCGGCAAACTGGGCCAGCGGCATAATTTGGGCCTGCTGTTGGCGGGCCTGGCTCTGGAGTTTGCGGTCATCGGTGATAATAATACGCGGCATATTCCACCCGTTAGGCGGCAGGGACGATAAATAATCAATTATAGCCCGGTCAGCCCGGTTAAGTACCGCGCGGCTACCGCCGCCTGAAAACACCTCACGCACCCGCGGGCTGAAATTCCTTTGCCCTGCCTCCTCACCATCAAAAAACACCTCGGCGAGACAAGTTGAGTTATGGAGCATTTCTTCAATTATCCGCAAGAGATGGCGGCGGGAGGCCGCACCCGGCTTACCGTCATCTTCATAATCAGACCTGAAAATTTCAGACATACTGAGAATAACATTATAACCATCCACAACCAAAACAAATGGGGCTTTTATCTTATGCCAGTTCTGGATTAATTGAAGAGGATTGGCTGATTTTCCGGGAATGACAGCCCTGGGACTATATTTTTCATAGAGCCGAGCCAAGCTGTTATGATAGATATTATGCAGCCGCTCAGCCTCATTATTTAAAAGATCCAGGGCCGTTAGTTGCTCAAGCAGTTGTTTGACGGCGTTAAACTCGCTTTGAGTCGCAGCCTGATTTATTTTCAATTCCAGTTTAAGGTACCAGCTCTCTTCAATGGCTGACTCACCCAAGAGTTTTTTTAGCGCCCGGATTTCAGCTTCCAGTTCTTTGTTTAAAACGCTAAGCTCCGGCAAAGGGTTTAAGGATTCTTTGCCGGCCTGGCAGACTTGCCCTTTCAGGTCTGCCAAATCACGCAGGCGCTGGCGTAAAACGCGGCGGTTGGCATAATGCCGATCAAGTTTTTCCTGCTCCCGCAGTATGTTAAGCGCCCTTAGCTTGATATCCCGGTCATTATCTTTGCTAAGTTTTTGAACTGCCGCCGCGATTTTTTGCGGCTCAATCAACCAGCTTCGAATATTTGAGCTCATTCTCTGTTCAACCTGCCGCTCAATTTTTTTCTCTGCCTGCTCAACCTGCCTAACCAATTGCTTCCTTAATAATTTAACTTCTCTGTCCAACTCCTGCCGCTGCCCCTTCTCCCGGCTGGCTTGATCTTTTAGAACTACAAGCTGCCTGTCTTTCTTATTGATTTTGTTGTTAAGGGCTTTCTCCAAGCGCTGCCTCGCTCTTACTTCTCGGTTAAGTTCGCTTGCCAACTCATTGATTTTACGTTTATTATCGCACCCTCCGCTCTTGTGATCTACAACAGGAGCTGAGACAGTATTAATAGTGCCGCCATCTGCCATCAGATTTTTAATATGGCCCAGGAAGGGAGCAAGCTCAGAGGTAAGGTGGTTAAGCCCCGCCGATGCCTTGTGCCCTGCCGGAGGATCAGGGGTAATACTTAAAAAATCAATGGCCAAATCCCGCACCGGCTGACGTTCGTCAACCAGCATGGCACCCATGGTTTTAGCGGTTCCAAAAACCACGGTTAGATCAGATCCGAACAGGCCAAGTACCTGTACTGAAAGAATGGCAATAAACTCAATATTGAAGCTGAAATTACGCAGAATATAAAATAAATTTTTGGTAAGCGGCCCCTTATCTTTTAACTGTAAGATTAGACGTTGACGAATAATTTTGACATTGGCGGCTGAAGGCCGGATACCACGGGCAAGCTCTGAATCCATCCGGGCCAGAGCTTGAATATCGGCTGCGGGAGCAGCATCTATAAGGGCCAGGAAATGGTTACAGATAAAATTGGGGATGGGAAAGTTATCAATAGTTGGCATATTAAAAGAGGCAATGAGGATAAGGGCCTGGTTGGTAATATTTTAGTTTTTTTCGAGGGCGATTATGGTTATAACAGGAAGCGCTATTCATGAACCTGATGAGCTATGCACAGCCTAAGAGACGATTTTGTTTTTTCAGCTTTCGGCTCGGAGACAGAATACTTTTCGCCAAAAACCGCCAAAAAAATTCAGCTCCATTGACTTAGAAGGAAAAACTTAATCGGGCTCCCGGCCTAAAACCTCTATCAGGTTTAACGCAAAACTCTAACCGGACAAACACTAATATTTTTTTAAAACTGAGAGTATAACCTAATGTTTTCATACCAGAAAAACAACCGCTTTTTTGCCCAGATTGCCGATGGATTCAGCGAGGCTGCGGCAGCTGAATTATCCGGGCTTGGCGCCTCACAAATTGAACCCGTTTATCGTGGTCTGCATTTCAGCGCCACTCCCAAGACCTTATACCAGATTAATTACCAATCCCGTTTATGCTCCAGAATAACCGCCCCCCTGATCACCTTTGACTGCCACAGTGCCAAATATCTTTATAAAACCGCAGCCCAAATTCCCTGGCGGCAGTTCTTGGATGCCAGCAACAGTTTTGCGGTCAAGGCCACGGTCAACAAAAGTAAAATAAACCACTCACAATTCGCGGCTCTCCGTCTTAAGGATGCCGTGGTTGATTATTTCAAACATGAGACAGGGCTACGTCCGGATATTGACCGACGCACCCCTGACCTCTGGCTGGATCTTTATATTAATAATAACCGCGCCACCATCAGCCTGGACTTATCCGGCGGTTCACTGCATCGACGGGGCTATCGCGAAGGCGCGCTTGAGGCGCCCATGCAGGAGACCCTGGCTGCGGCCATTATTCGGCTTAGTGAATGGCAGGGTGAACGTCCCCTTGTTGACCCCATGTGTGGTTCCGGCACCTTACTGGCCGAGGCGCTTATGCATTATTGCCGCCTCCCGGCCAGCTTTTTACGGCCCCATTTTGGTTTTGAGATGATGCCTGACTTCAAAAAGGAAATATGGCAGGAAGTCAGGCAGGAGGCAAATAATAATATCATTCCTCTGCCAACCGGCTTAATCGGCGGCAGTGATATACTTAAACCCGCCTCGGCTGCAGCACGTGACAACCTAACCAACCTGCCTGAGGGCCGAAAGATAATTATCAAGACTATTCCCTTTCAGGATATAGAGATGCTTGCCTACACTACCATTATTTGTAATCCACCTTACGGAGTACGCCTGAAGAACAGCGCCAAAGCCGCCGCCTTGATTGAAGAATTCGGCAATTTCTTAAAGCGTAAATGTACAGGCTCCACCGCCTATATCTATCTTGGCCGCCGGGAATTATTAAAATCAGTCGGACTGCACCCATCCTGGAAAAAGCCCTTAAAGGCCGGGGGTCTGGATGGAGTTCTGGCTAAATATGAGCTTTATTAGACAACAACTTGGCTTGGCCACCCTGGCACAACGAAGCATGAAAATCCTGATAAGCTACTTTTTTTTTGGGGGGGGGAATAGGTAAATTTTTACAAAATATATCAGTTATTTGCGTATTGTAAAGACCACAACCGCCTGATCTTTCTGAACGACCTCGTCTTACCAACCTAATTAATGTCTGGAAATCAGAAATACTTTTTACCTATTATGTATTGACATTAAGCCATCATTTTGCCACAATAAAAGATTGCTGTCTGAAATATTTTATAGGATAGAGGTTTAGAGATGAGAATGTCATTACGTATTAAAGTTATGGTGATTCCCCTGGTATTGATGATGTTATCCAGTATTTTCCTGATAGGGATGTCACTTTGGGTTGAAAATTATTTATGGCAGGGAAAAGTCAACGAACTCTCTGTTAGCCAGGCCGCACTGGCTAAAAAGAGTCTTGACAGCGTTCAAACCCAGGCTCTGACTATTGCCGCTATGGCAGCAGCAATTCCCGGCGTTCAGGAAGCCTACAAAATGGCGCGCAACGGCCGAGAGGCGGCAGGACGTACTCTTTTACGTAAAAGCATGGATCCAATTCACCGAAGCGTTACCTCCACCTTAGGCATTAAATATTTCAAAATTCATTTTCATCTTCCTCCAGCCAAAAGTTTTCTGAGGATCTGGCGTAAAGCTGGTAAAAATGACGGGGGAGACGACCTCTCCAGTTTCCGTAAAACGGTATTAGAAGTCAATAGAGGGAACAAGCCAATCACCGGTATTGAAATTGGGCGCGGTGGTTTTGCTATCCGTGGATTAGTTCCTATTATCAGCCACAGCGGTATTCATCTCGGTTCAGTGGAGTGTTTGTTTGATTTCAATAAAATTTTCAAAACCGCCCGTTTTCTTAGTACTGATAATGTTGCAGTCTACATGGTCAGCAAGGAACTTGAAATTGCCCGTAAACTTAAAGAAAAAAAATTGCCTCAGACCGATGGTCTGGTTCGGGTCTTTTCTTCCAATGCCAGCGCCACCGATCCTTTTATTAAAAAAGCTCTACTTAGTAAATCGTTAAAGGGCAAAACATCTATCCAATTTAACGGACACCTGCTCACCGGTCTGCCTATTAAGGATTTTTCAGGCACCACCCAGGGAGTTCTAATATTTGTCCGCGATGCGGCAAAACAACTGGCCGTAATTACCAGAATAAGGTGGAGTTTGATCATCGGCGGCAGCATTCTGTTAATTTTGGTATGCCTCTTCCTTTATATATCCAGCTCATCCATTGTCAGCAGCCTTAAAAAAATTATTGAACAACTGGGAAAAAGCAGCGGCAGCATCGCCAACGCCTCCAGCGAGATCAGCAGTTCCAGTCAGGCGGTGGCCAGCGGGGCATCCGAACAAGCTGCCTCTCTTGAAGAGACCTCCGCCTCTATGGAAGAGACAACTTCAACCATCAAGGTAAATGCCGACAATGCCCAGCAGGCGAATCAACTTATGCGGCAGACAAAAAAAGTAACCGACCTGGCAAGCGACTCTATGAAAGAGTTGATTCTTTCTATGGCTGATATATCCCAGGCCAGCGAAGAAACATCAAAAATTATCAAGAGTATTGACGAAGTTGCATTCCAGACAAATCTACTTGCTCTTAACGCCGCCGTTGAAGCTGCCAGAGCTGGTGAGGCCGGAGCCGGCTTTGCTGTAGTAGCGGATGAGGTACGAGACCTTGCCTTACGGTCGACTGAGGCGGCTAAAAATACTGCCGAACTCATTGAAAGTACCATCGAAAAAGTGAAAAATGGTGAAAAAATAGCTAACAGCTCTACTGAGACCTTTAATAAGGTTGCCTCCTCAACCGACAAGGTAAGCGAGTTAGTAAACGAGATATCAGTTGCTTCACAAGAACAGGCCCATGGGGTTGAGCAAATTAATCACACTCTGGCAGAGATGGAAAATGTGACTCAATCAAATGCTGCCTCTGCCGAAGAATCAGCCGCAGCCTCTGAAGAAATGAAATTTCAGGCCACGCAACTGGAAGAAATTGTTGACTCGTTGAAAAATATAATTATTGGTATAAATCGTATTTAACGGCAATGAACAGACCACGAGAAAGGTTGATTGGGATGTAACTATTTGAACAGTTACAGTTACGAGTTGAGGGTAATTTGCAGCCTTCGCTGAATAGTTACCTTATGTTTTTATAAAGAAAGGCGGTGCGGGGGGCCCGTTTGAGAGCCCCCGCAGGGTGCTGTCAGCAAGATAGGTTTTGAGGCTCGGTAAAGGGGGGGGGTGCAACAGTAGTGAGAAGCAGCGCCATCAACATTCAGTCACCCCGTTTATCCAGATAAAACAATCAATGATGAATCTTTGTTGATCGGTTATCCGGCCGAATTTAAAGCAGCGCCGTCTTTTAACTCCCTCAGAAGTTGAAAGATTTAAATCCGCAACCATAGCCACCGGCATATCGCTGAGGCATGAGTCATTGGCCCCGAAAATCATATGCTGTTGACCGTCGGCCACCGGCCATGGCTCTTCCGACTTGTAAACCACAGAAAACCCACCGGGGCTTATATCTACCATCTCACCCATCTGCGGCCAGGCGGGATTCACCACAAAAGAGGTATTCTGCCTAACGAGAAAACGTTTATACTGCCGCTGTTCATCGGTGTTTTTCTGCATAATAACCGTCTTCCCTTCTTGGTGACTGTAGAATAGAGAATTATACCTCATTTTGAACTTTATAATTTTCTATAAATTCAAACAAGTATTTTTTTTGTTCAGCCGACAAATTGATAAACTGAACCCGCCTTTCATGGACAAATATATTGGATAATGAAGAGCGCCGTGGTACGATACGGTCGGTAACAATACGACATTCCAGACCAGACAGACAGCCGCCATCACGGCCATAAAGGCTCAGACATTTGGCTTTCGGTTCTGGTTGTCCAAGGCCAAGATAACGAAAGGCCAAACCATTAATACTTAAATCTGCAATTTCACCCACGTAGGGGTAAGCTCCGGCAAAGTTCTCTTCCGAGAGTCTGTAGCGCTGGTATTTGCGGCGTTCGAGCCTCATAGCTTCAATCCATATTTTGTATTTTTGTATTTTTGTATTTTTTTAATTACTAAAATTAGTTGCAAACTTCATACCCTGTTACAAAAATGCGACAATTTTGCATCAGTCAAAATATATTACTAAGTTAATAGAGCATTGGTTACTCCCTGAAATCACGTTTTAACAGGCCTTTTTTTATCTTTACTTTATGGTGAAATAATTTTTTTAGAAGCCTTTGATTCCCCATCTAACTCATCTGCTACAACCTTGGCTAACCCGCCGAGAAGAGGTTAAATGACCCAAAATGCGTAAAATGGCCAGTTTTTCGCCCTTTTTTTTCTACTTCATCACGGCCCTGTTCTGGCTAAATTTCTTAATCCCGGCACCGGCGGTCTGCAAAACGGCCCTTCCCTTTAAAAACGGGGAACGGCTTGAGTTCCAGATAAAATGGCTCTTTATTCCCGCCGGTCGTGCTGTTCTGCAGGTTCTACCAGTATTACCATCCAACGACATCCCTGGTGCGGCCCACCATTTTGTCCTGACCGCCTCAACCTATCCAGCCATTGATCTGATCTACAAATTCAGGGAGAGGGTTGATTCATATACCTCCGCTCTAATTGAGAGAACGGTATTCTATAAAAAACGTCAGCAAGGCAAAACTGAACGGGATATCACCATAAAATTCAACCTTAAACGCCATACCGCGCAATACACCAATTTTAAGAAAGTTCTGCCGCCTATAAAACTTCCCAAAGGCACGCTCGACCCTCTCGCCGCGCTCTATTTTATCCGCTGCCAGCCTCTTATTCCGGGGCAGACCATAGAACGGCCCATCACCGATGGCAAAAAGGTGGTTATCGGCCGACTGCGGGTCATAAAACGTGAAACCATAAGGCTTGCTGGCCACTACTACAAAACCATCAAGCTGGAACCGGAATTAAAGGAGGTCAAGGGGGTATTTGAGAAGAGCAAGAACGCCAGAATGTATGTCTGGGTTACCGCTGATAAAAGAAAGATATTAGTACGTCTGAAGAGCAAAGTGATAGTAGGCAGCTTCACTGCTACCCTGATAAATCTGGAAATACTTGGTAAGGATGACAGGCAGGAGAAAAAGGACAAAACGAATAAAACAAACAAAACGGAAACTTCAACCGCCGCCGACGATTATATCTGATACGCGGGGCGAAGATGCAGGGGGTATTATTGTATTATTGTATTATTGTAATACGCCCATTATTGATGCACCCCTAACAGCAGCAGGCACCGCCGTATGTGCCGCTCTCGGTCTTCTCTGCCGACGGGCCGCAGGCAAAGGGGCCAAAATGACGGGAGCGCTCACCGCTGACCTCGAAATGAGGAGCGAGGCGGGTTTCGGAAAGCATGGAGGCAGTATTACCACAGACCAGCATTGGTTTATGGGCGATGACATGGTGGTGATCGTCCAGATCGAAGAAAT
>JAJSAA010000027.1 GCA_024274995.1 Deltaproteobacteria bacterium | reverse complement strand
CGGCCGTCAAGGATGATGGCAAAGCGTTTATTGACGTTTTTCTCGGTAATCTGGCCGAATATCTTGCCGCCCCGGCCGGTGAGATCAAGGGTGACATAGGGCTCATTAAAGTTGCCGCCTACCCGTACCTGGGCATCGGCCACCATATCACCGCTCATCATTACCTGGCTTTTGACCAATAATGGACTTTTCGTTTTTCGGCCGGTCTGGGGGTCTTTGTTGGTCTCGAAATAGACCTCGGTGTTCGGCGGCAGTTTACGGCTTAAGACCATATTCAGTTTCTCGAGGCCTTCGCCCTTATGCCACAGTCCGGCCTGGACGGCCTGGTTGACCATCCTGG
Organism: Deltaproteobacteria bacterium; assembly: GCA_024274995.1. GTDB lineage: Bacteria > Desulfobacterota > Desulfobulbia > Desulfobulbales > VMSU01 > JAADIV01. The sequence goes on along the minus strand of JAJSAA010000027.1, from coordinate 1,669 downwards.
TAAGATCAAGGCCGCCGTTGTTATCCACCACCATCTTAAATTCCAACTGTGCTGTCTGACCGATGAGTTTTATGGCTCGTTTGGGATCCTTGATGCCGGGGAGCTGCACAACAATCTCGTCGTTACCCTGTCGGACAATAACGGGCTCCGAGACTCCGAACTGATCAATTCGGTTACGGATAATTTCCAGAGACTGATTAACCGCGTTTTTCTTGATAAAATCAATGCGCTTCTGGCTCAGGGCCATGATGATGCGTGGGAATGATCCGGCTTCCTCCTTGACCACAATCTTCAGATTGGGGAACTCGTTTTTTACCGTATCCTTGATGATGGTCAGGGCGCTTTTATTGGGGACGGTGAAGATGATTTTATTGGCCTGGGCTGTTTTGGTTTTGACCACCGAGATATGTTTGGCGGCCAGAGCCTCTTTCAGATCATTGGCCGCGAAATCCAGAGAGTTGGCAATGGCTTGCGGCAGATTAACCTTTAAGATGAGATGCATACCGCCTTGGAGATCAAGACCAAGTTTAAGCCCCTGGGGGGCTAAGTATTTTTTCCACCAGCCGGGCACCCCTTTGTAAAAGGAGGGGACAACGCTTATGGCTGAGAATATGGCGATCAGGGCGAGAAATATGATCTTCCAGCGTAGAGATTTGTTCATAGTTGTGTGTTCCTGGTTCCGATAAAATAGTTACATAAAATTGATAGTCTGCGGAGAGCGGCCTATAATCAGCTCAACTCACTTCATCTAACTGATTAAAGCGCAAAGAGTATACTCTACAGGGAACAGATGTCAAATGTCAAAAGGTAAAAAATGAGGGCTCGGCCCTTATTTAGCGGCGGGTAGATTGGCCAGGGCCTGGTCAAGGTAAGAGATGAACTGCTGTCTGCTTATTTTATCCATGGTGCATATCGGCTTTCCGCCCTTGGTCTTTACTATCTTGCCGTCCTCATTCAGGAACATGAGCATGCACTCACCGTTGGTCTGCATGGCATCCGCCAAGGCCTGCTCTTCCCTGTTCAGGGGGTTGCGGAGATCTATGCGGATGGCTACAAAATTACGGTTGAGGCGGGCAATAACCTCTGGATCGTTATAAATTTTTTTGTCGAACATGGAGCAGCGGGGGCAGTTGGGGCCATAATAGAAATCCACCAGGCACGGCTTATGGTTTCTAACCGCCTCAACGCGGCCGGGGATTAACTGGTGCCAGGTGATCTTTTGCCTCTGATTGATATGACTCATATGACTCGTAGGCTGGCAGGAGCTGATGAGCAGGGCTGCGGCGCAGAGTAGTAAAAGTCGGATTATTGCTGATTTAGTGGGCATGTGTGGGCTCCTGGAGATTAATTTAATAGTAAGCGCTCCATGAACACCCTGAAACGCTTACAATTTCGAGAGGTTATAAAGTCAAGAGTGTGGTTTATTGAGCGCTTACATTTAATATTGTAACTTCTTCAGCGGTGGGGCGTTTCTTCTTTTTTCCTCTTGTTATTGTCATTGGCGCATGAGGTACAGGTGAGGCATGAATCACCACTTTTATGGCACATACCGCTGAGGCCGTGGCGGCTGCCCCGCAGCCGGCGGCGGCAGAAGTTGATGAGCAGAGCCACCGAGATAAGGATAATAAAGGTGATTATGGTCAGCAGCAGTAAACGCATATTATCTCCG
>JAJSAA010000026.1 GCA_024274995.1 Deltaproteobacteria bacterium | reverse complement strand
TATAGTCAACAAGGGGGAGGCGGTCGGCATTATTGCCGCCCAGTCCATTGGTGAGCCTGGTACCCAGTTGACCATGCGGACATTTCATATTGGTGGTACAGCCAGTCGGAGCGCCGAGGTGGCTGAGGTGCGCACCAAGCATGGCGGCATAATTAAATTTCATGGTATGCACACCGTCACTGGCGCTGACGGCAAGATGGTTGTTATGAACCGTAATGGCGAGGTCAGTATTATTAATGAGCAGGGCCGTGAAGTTGAGCGTTACTTATTGATCTACGGGGCTCAATTACATTATAAAGACGGCGATAAAATTGAGGCAGGGGCCTTGATCGCTGACTGGGATCCATATACTATTCCCATTGTCTGCGAGGTGGGAGGTACGGTCAAATTTGGTGATATTATTGAGGGTGATACCATGCAGGAACGGGTTGACCCCATTACCGGTAAATCCAGTTCGGTTATTGTTCAGGGCCGCCAGGCCAATGTGAATCCGCGTATTTCTCTGAAAGATGAAAATGGCCGGGGGGTAAAACTTCCCAAGACTGGGATTCTGGCCCGTTATTCCCTCTCCGTCGCTACTATCATTACGGTGGAGGAGGGCGAACACGTCCAGGCTGGTACGGTGCTTGGTAAGATCCCCCGTGAAACCACCAAAACAAAGGACATTACCGGTGGTTTGCCCCGGGTCGCTGAACTTTTTGAGGTTCGTAAACCCAAGGAACATGCCATTATCACCGAAATTGACGGCCAGATTAGTTATGGCAAGGATACAAAGGGTAAGAAGCGGGTTATTGTTACGCCACCCATTGGTGAGGCGAAGGAATACAGTATCTCCAAGGGCAAACATATCAGTGTGCATGAGGGAGATTATGTGAAGGCTGGTGAGCCATTAATGGATGGTTCACCGGATCCCAATGATATTCTGCGGGTCAAGGGGGTTAAGGAATTAGCTAAATTCCTGGTTAATGAGATTCAGGAGGTATATCGTCTGCAGGGCGTTAAAATTAACGATAAACACATCGAGGTTATTGTCCGTCAGATGCTGCGCCGGGTTACCATAACCGGGGCGGGGGATTCAATCTTTATGCTTGGCGAGCATGTTGAGTGGTGGCGTTTCCGAGAGGAGAACGAAAAAATAATCAAAGAGGGAGGGCATCCAGCTCAGGCCCAGCCTCTGCTTCTTGGGGTAACCAAGGCCTCCTTGAGTACGGATAGCTTTATCTCAGCGGCGTCCTTTCAGGAAACGACCAAGGTGTTGACCAATGCCGCCATGGCGGGCCGGGTTGATAATCTGGTAGGCCTGAAAGAAAATGTTATCATGGGACGTCTGGTGCCGGCTGGCAGTGGTTTGGGGAATTATAAACAATTCGAGTAACTGTGATTTGCAGCAGGGGGGGGCACGGAGCGCTTACTTGCCGTGAAAGTTTAGATAACTAAAATATAAGACTTGACAATAATCATTCATTCGAGTAAAAATCTCTTTTCTCGTTAGTCGCAAGACCTGAAAATTGCTATAAATAATCAGGGCAAATAGCCCTATTGTAAAAAGGAGTAGTGTAGATGCCAACTATTAACCAATTGGTACGGCACGGTCGTAAGAAGATGCTGAGCCGGACAAATACCCCAGCCTTGAAAGGGGCTCCCCAGAAGAGGGGTGTATGCGTCAGGGTTTATACCACGACCCCGAAAAAGCCTAACTCCGCTCTCCGTAAGGTGGCCAGGGTAAGGTTGACCAATGGGATGGAGGTTACCTCCTATATTCCCGGAGTTGGCCATAACCTGCAGGAGCATTCCGTGGTTTTGATCCGCGGCGGCAGGGTAAAGGATTTACCTGGTGTTAGATATCATGTTGTTCGTGGTACTCTTGATACCCTTGGTGTTTCCGATCGGAAGCAGGGCCGTTCAAAATATGGCACTTAAAGACCTAAATAAGCACTAAGGGTAAGGATAGGAGTAAAGATAATGCCAAGAAGAAAGACAGTCGCTAAACGCCTCATTGAGTCAGATGAGCGTTATAAAAGCGTGTTAGTTTCAAAATTTATAAATTGTATCATGCTTGATGGTAAGAAGAGTGTGGCCCGTGGTATTTTTTATGGCGCCATGGATATTATTTCTGATCGGGTGAAGGAAGACAGTCCAGTTGAGGTCTTTGAAAAGGCTATGGACGGTGTTCGGCCTCGGGTTGAGGTGAAGTCACGCCGGGTTGGTGGTGCCACATATCAGGTACCCATAGAGGTACGTCCCGAAAGGCGTAATGCTCTTGCTATGCGTTGGATTTGCGGTTTTGCCAAAAAACGTTCTGGAAAATCAATGGCCGAAAAATTAGCCGCTGAAATTTTAGATGCCTATAACAGTCGCGGCTCATCGGTGAAGAAGAGGGAAGATACTCATAAGATGGCTGAAGCTAACAAGGCATTTGCCCATTATCGCTGGTAGTTCTTTTTTCTTGATTGACAAAATATTATTACTGCATTATTAATAATCTCTTTTTTACCAGTTGCCTGATGTTGGTATAAGGCACGGTGGATTTTTAAGTCAACGGGAATAGAGATTGAGCGGTGATAAGGCCTTAAAGGCGATTAGAAATATTGGTATAATGGCCCACATTGATGCGGGCAAGACCACGACTACAGAACGAATTCTGTATTATACTGGTAAGTCATATAAGATGGGTGAGGTGCATGACGGCAACGCCGTTATGGACTGGATGGAGCAGGAGCAGGAACGCGGCATTACAATCACTTCCGCTGCTACCACCTGCTACTGGCATGACTATCAGATAAATATAATTGATACCCCGGGGCATGTTGACTTCACAATAGAAGTTGAGCGTTGTCTGCGGGTTTTAGATGGCGCGGTAGCTGTCTTCTGCGCGGTTGGAGGGGTTGAGCCCCAGTCAGAGACCGTTTGGCATCAGGCGGATCATTATGCCATCCCCCGTATTGCCTTTGTTAACAAGATGGATCGAGTCGGCGCTGATTTTGAGCGCTGCCTGAAGATGATGGAAGAGAGGCTGGAGGCTGTTCCCCTGGCCTTACAGATTCCCATTGGTAAAGAAGATTCCTTTGCGGGCGTTATTGATCTCGTTCGAGGCAAAATGCTCTACTTCGATGAAGGAACACAGGGCGCTGATATTTTAGAAGAGGATGTCAGTGCGGATTACACCGAACAATTCACGGCCGCACGTATGACCCTTATCGAGAAGCTGGCCGACTTCGATGAAGGGGTCATGGAAAAATATCTTGAAGAACAGCCCATTGGTGCTGATGAGATCAAACAGGCGATAAGGACAGTTACCATGAATCTTGACATGGTTCCGGTTCTGTGTGGTAGCGCCTTTAAAAATAAAGGCGTTCAGCCGTTACTTGACGCTGTTGTCAGTTATTTACCGTCACCTGTTGATGTCCCGCCAGTACATGGACTTGATGAAAAAGGCCTGGAGCAAATCAGGAAGGCCGATTAAAAAGAGCATTTATGTGCTCTGGCCTTCAAGATGGTGTCGGACTCATTTGTCGATAATTTGGCTTTTGTCCGGCTTTATTCTGGGGTCTTGAGGCAGGGTGAGAAAATATTTAATTCTACCCGCCGTAAGCAGGAAAAGATTGGGCGCATTCTGCGGATGCACGCCAATAAGCGTCATGAGGTTAAAGAAATTGGCGCCGGTGATATAGCTGCTCTGGTTGGACTGCGTTTTACCAAAACCGGAGATACCCTCTGCGCCAAGGGCGATAACATCCGGCTTGATAACATAGAATTTCCCGACCCGGTTATCAGTATAGCGATTGAGCCCAAGGGCAAGGGTGATGAGGAAAAACTGCTGGTCAGTCTGGATAAAATTGCCATAGAAGATCCGTCATTTAAGGTTTCGCGGGATGAGGATACCGGCCAGACGATCATCGCCGGCATGGGTGAACTGCATCTCGAAATTATTATTGACCGCCTTATCCGTGAATTTAAGGTTGCCGCCAATGTTGGACAGCCCCAGGTTGCCTATAAAGAAACGATAGGCGTTAAGGCCCAGGCCGAAGGTAAGTTCGAGCAATTAACTACTGGTAAACATCTATTTGCTCATGTGCAAATAGAACTTTCTCCCTTGGATAGAGGCGCGGGATGGATTTTTGAGAATCGGCTGGTGGAAGATTCGATTCCAGCGGAATTTGTTGATGCCATCAGGCGTGGAATTGAATCGGGCCTGGATTCAGGTGCCTTGCTGGGATATCCGGTTGTTGATGTGCAGACAACTCTGGTGGATGGTTCGTATCATGAAGAGGATTCCACTCCTCAGGCCTTTGGAGTAGCAGCGAATATTGCTTTGCGCCAGGCCCTTATTGATGGTGGATCAATGTTGCTGGAGCCAGTGATGGCCGTTGAAGTTGTGCTGCCGGATGAGTACCTTGGCGATGTGATTAATAATTTGAATAGCAGAAGGGCGCAGATTCAAGGAGTGGGGCATCGGGGAAATACGGTGCAGGTTGTTGAGGCCCAAGTGCCATTGGCGGAGATGTTTGGTTATTCCACTGATCTGCGCTCAGTCACTCAGGGACGGGCCAATTTTTCTATGCAGTTTAATTCATACGAGATTGTCCCGGAAAAAATTGCGGCTCGAATTATTAAAAAGGTTAGAGGACTTTAAGTAAAATTTTATATGAAATTTTGTATGTGATGGCCTCAGGCTGACGCATAAAGATTTTCATGTTTAGTCGCGACTGGGAAACCAGCATGACTGTTATTAAGAATAATTGAGGAAGAACAATGGCTAAGGAAAAATACGAGAGAACAAAACCGCATGTAAATATTGGTACCATTGGTCACATTGATCATGGCAAGACGACCTTAACTTCCGCCATTACCCGGGTTTTAGC
>JAJSAA010000025.1 GCA_024274995.1 Deltaproteobacteria bacterium | reverse complement strand
AATCCGTCAGTACATAAAAAATCAAGGCAAAAAAGGTAACTATAAACAGTTGCACAAGAAGAAAATAAACCACAAGCAACTCACTTTGTTCTAACTCCAATACCTCGCTGCTTGCGGCGGGGTTGTTTATTGTAACCAAAGGTGTAAAATTAACAGTACAATGGCAAATCCTGGTGGTCTTGGCGCAATAACTACAAACAAGCACTATTATGGAAAAATGAACTGGAAAAATCTTTTTATCCCGGTGGAGAGCGTAACTGCCGGCAAGGTCAGGGAACATATAAAAAATAATACCAGCGGCACTTACCAGCTCTTAGATGTCCGTCAGCCCGGAGAATACAGCGTCGGGCACCTTGCCGGAGCTGGATTATTCCAAGCCCACCTTTGTCTATTGCGCCATCGGCGGCCGCAACCGGGCCGCGGCTCAATTTCTCTCCGGTCAGAGGTTTTCAGCTGTTTTCAACATGAGCGGCGGCATAAAGGCCTGGAAGGGCAGACGGGCAGTTTGGCTTAATCCTTGCAAAGAATAATCCTTGCAAAGAATCTTGTGATGTGTGATTTTTGTAAATTAGTGATTACAACAAACTGGATATCAAATGAAAATGCCTGATAAAAAAACATCTTCGTGCCCATACTTCTCCAATAACTCAGATTGCCTGATGATAACCGTAGGCCTGTATCTTCCTCTGCCGGAACAGATAAAAATGTTTTGTCAGAGCGGTTCCTTTCATCAATGCCATCAATACATAAGCGGTTGTGAAAAAATATCCAACAGCGCCCCGCTGATAGAGGTTGAGAAGATAAACCGGCGGCGTTATCGGCGAATCTCGGAACATTTTAATTTAACCTTACGCGATTGCTCCGCCAGCCCGGCAGGCAAGGTGCTGGATATCCCGGTCAGCACCATGGATATTGGTATGGGCGGTTTGATGTTCAAAAGTACTCGGCGTATTGCGCCCGACACTGAGTTGATGTTTGTCCTGGACAACAAAGAATTATTTGATTCAAGGCTGGATGGCCGGGGGGTAGTGCGCTGGTCCGCCCCGGATGCCGAAAACACCGGCTTCTTCCTCGCTGGTCTCTCTTTTTCCGACAACTCAAGCAAACAGGCGGTGGGGCGGGGGCTGTGGGCAAAGCATAATTATATATCGTGACGACGGCCTGAAAAATCTATTTTACCACAGCACTCCAAATTCGGATGGCCTCCGTATCGGCCCCACAGACGCAAAATCGTTCAACCCTGGACTCTTTATACCTTCCCGTTGTTTAGCTGTTTGGCGTCGTTGTGCTTTTTTCCGATATGACTGCCTCGGAACTTGTTGATATAATTTCATTTTATATAATCTTCCCCCTTTGCTATTCTCGCCATTCTTCAAGGTTAATCTCTTCTCCCGTAATCTATTGTTTATGTCTAATATGTTGATTTTCTTGTCAAAAGGCAATTGTTCCGGTTTTCCGGCTTGATTTTTCCTTTTTGCCGGAAAACTTAAGCCGGAAAAATATTTACCAGCCGCAGACATTATAATTTTTTAATTTTTATCAGCTTAGACCATAATTTTTTTAATTATTTGCCGCAATTTTTATCAAGAGAGTCGGTGATCTAATTTTTTTAATTTTTACCAATTATTTCAACACGAAAGCAGATGCTGTCCTGAATCGTCATGAATATTAGAGGGCGTGGCATAAACTTTGCTTAACCCCTAAGAGGGAAAACAACATCATTATGCCGCAAAGATAATGGGTATAATCTCCCGGTATTTTGAAATGAAAAAGTGAAGCAGCCATGTTTTTATGCTACAATATAAAGGATTCCTTGTCTAACCAGCGTTGCCTGCTTGCGACACTTTGTGGTTAAAGGGGAATGTCCTTGAGGAAATATCATGAATACAAGAAAAGTCTATACTGCCTGGTTAACCGCCTTGATATGTTTTTTGGGCATAGCGGTGCTTCCGGCTGGGGCCCATACAATCCATGTTGAGTGGGCTTACAGCGGTTCGGCGGTATCATATAATTTATACGAGAACGGGGCCTTGGTTTGTACTAGCCAGAACCCCGCTCTTATGTCCATGGATTGTGATATCTTCCTTGAAGAAACGCCCATGATCTTTAATCTGAGCGCCGTGGACGCGGATGGCGTTGAGAGTCCGCAATCAGCCCCATATACCCTCATCCCCCCCCCAAAAGATACCTATGGTAATTATATTCCGCAGGCTGAGATTAAAGCCGATGTCGTCAGCGGCACCGCCCCTCTGGCGGTCTCCTTTGATGCCGGCGCCTCACATGATATAGATGGCACTATTGACAGCTATCAATGGGATTTCGGGGATGGCGATACCGGTGCTGGCAGTACGGTCAATCATACCTTCGTGGGGGCCGGTACCTACACAGTTAGCTTGGAGGTTACCGACAATGGCAGCGCCACAGGTACTGCTGCCGCATCCATTACGGTTGACGCCCCGGCTGATAACGCTCAAGGTATTCAGACAACCTCTTCCAATATTTTACCCCAGGCGGTTATAACCGCCGCCCCTACTCCGGCAGACCACACCAATATTGCCTTTGACGCCTACTCCTCCACCGATGCCGATGGCAGTATTATCTCCTATAAGTGGAACTTTGGTGATGGTGATACGGCAACTGGCGACTATGCCGAGCATAAATACCTAAACCCTGGCGATTATAATGTCGTATTAACCGTTGTCGATGACACTAACGCCAGCAGTCAGGACAGTATGACCATCTCCGTCGTCGATTTATCAGCGGCCAATACTCCACCTGCAGCGATTATTTCTGCTGCCCTGGAACAGCATCTCGTTCATTTTGACTGGGATTATGTTTCAACTCAGAACCTGGCGGGTTTTCATCTCTATGAAGACGGTATCATAATCTGTGACATTACCGATCCTGCCGCCCGCCAGGCAGACTGTCCGGCCTATATTGACAGCGGTGAGGTTCAGTTCTGGGTTAGCGCCTATGACCAGGCCGGGGTGGAGAGCGATTCTCAGTTTTTGATCTTTGACAGCACGGGCGTGTTTGATAAACCAGTCACCGGTGACGCGCCCCTTCCCGTTCATTTCAGCGCTGGAACCTCCTTTGATGTCGAGGGTGGCATTACCGCCTATAATTGGGACTTTGGCGATGGAACCGTGGGCCAGGGGCTGTCTGTTAACCATGACTTTACTATCCCCGGCACTTATACCGTTACTCTGCGGGTAACCGATGAGGCAGGGGCGGTGAGTCAAACTACCATGGATATCCTGGTAACTGGTACTGTCAATCAGCTACCCGTCGTTCATGGGGCCGATTTCACTGTTGATCAGGATAAATCAATTACCGGCACCCTTTCCGGCTCCGATCCCGAGGGCCAGCCCCTGACCTTCATTGTTGCCGCTAATGGCTCTAAGGGAACGGCCACGATCACCAATCCTGCCACCGGCGTATTTACATATGTGCCCAAGGCCGGGGTTTATGGCCATGATGCCTTTATCTTCAAGGCCAATGATGGAGTAAATGACTCCAGTGCCGCCACGGTAAGCATCAATATAAAACAAAAGATAAATCAGCCGCCCATGGCAAGAGGTCAAAGCATTACTCTGGCGGAGGACGGCAAATTCAGCGGTAATCTCCTGGGCAGCGATCCTGACGGTGATGCCCTGACCTACACCCTGACGGCGGGCGGTACTCTCGGTACGACTGTTGTCAGCCGGACCGGGGCCTTCATCTATACCCCGAATAAAAATGCCTTTGGGACGGATTCCTTTAAATTCAAGATAAATGACGGGGCGCTTGATTCAGCCGTTGCCATCGTTACCGTAAATATTACCCCGGTAAATGACGCACCGCTGGCGCAAGACGATAAGGCCCAGACGGAGGCTGACCAGCCCGTAAGTATAGAGGTGCTGGCCAATGATACAGATGTCGATGGTGATTCCCTGAGCATAAGTAAAGTGGGCAATGGCGCTCATGGCACGGCAACCATCAGCGGTGGGCGTATTCTATATACCCCGAACCATGATTTTATCGGTGCCGACAGCCTGACCTATATGGTTACGGACGGCCGCTTAAGCGCTTCCGGCACGGTGAATATTACCGTTACGCCGCCGCAGGATCTAATTACTGTTTCCTGGGAATATGACTCTAAAGTGCCGGCCAGCGGCTTCAGACTGTATTATAATGGCGGCCAGGTTGCTGCGACCTCGGATCCGGCGGCCAGGAAGTTGACCTGTAAGATTCCCCAGAGTGACGGAGTTAAGACCTTCGCCCTTACCGCTGTGGATGGCGCTGGTCGTGAATCGTTGATTTCCAACACCATAAGCTATGATCCCGCTAAGATGAACCATGCCCCGGCGGCCCAGGATATTACGCTGCAAACCTCTGAAGATACTATACTAACCGGCACCCTTTCGGGCACGGATCAGGATGGAGATAAACTGACCTACAGCTTGCGGAATAACGGCTCACATGGCAAGGCAGTTATAAACGACTCAAGTACCGGTGCCTTCTCTTACACCCCGCAGGCTAATTTCAACGGAACCGACAGCTTCACCTTTATAGTTAATGACGGCAAAAAGGATTCGACTCCGGCCACGGTCTCCATTGCTGTCAACCCGGTAAATGATGCGCCGGTGGCCCAGGCCGATTTTCTGACTATTCCTGAAGATACCAAGGTGGATATTGATGTTTTGGCCAACGATACGGATGTGGATGGCGATACTCTTACGGTAACTGCTCTTGGCCGGCCAACGGTTGGCAAGGTGGCACTGAAGGCTAATCGGGCGGTTTATACTCCCAAGGCTGATTACAACGGGAAGGATAGCTTCACCTATACGATTAGTGACGGTAATGGCGGTACAGCTTCCAGCACGGTAAATATCGTCTTAACCCCGGTAAATGATACCCCTGTCGCAGTCGATGATCAAGCCGCGGTCGAGGGGGCTGCTCCGATAAAGATTAGTCTGTTGTCTAACGACAGCGATGTTGATGGTGATACCCTGCGGGTTGTGTCTGTTACTCAGCCTTTAAGCGGGCAGGTGACTTTGAGCGGCGGCCAGGCTGTTTATACGGCCAACAAGGGGTTTGTCGGTACGGATTCTTTCGTTTACACCATCAGTGATGGTCTGGGAGGCACGGCAAAAGCAGGCGTTACAGTTGTGGTAACAGCTCCCCGGCAGACTATTTCCTGTTCATGGAACTATAAGGCTGACACCAGCAATCTGGCCGGGTTCAGACTCTATCGTAACGGGGTTATGATTGGTGAGATAATGAGCAAAAACGCCCGTACCCTGACCTGCAAGGCACCGATTATTACCGGAACCATAAGCTATGCCATGACCGCAGTTGATACTTCTGGGGTGGAGAGTGCGTTATCTAATACCATTAACTATAAGGCTCCTTGAGTCCCCAAATTTTTTAATAAAAAGGGCTTGCTTTTTTGTAAGTGTGTGGTACCGTTGACTTTTGGAGTAGTAATCAGGTACTTTACTGGTTACTGCCCGGCCGGTTGTTGAATGATAATCGGTAATTTTATTAAATGGGTCTTATAGAAGCCCTGGTTTTAGAAGGAGTAAGTTTAAGATGGCTGAAGGAACTGTGAAATGGTTTAATGCGTCTAAGGGGTTTGGTTTCATTGAGCAGGACAATGGATCCGATGTTTTTGTACATTATTCAGCAATCAAGTCCGAAGGATATCGTTCTCTCGAAGAGGGTGCTCGTGTACAGTTTGATGTTGTGGAAGGGAATAAGGGCCCCGCGGCCGAAAATGTTGTAGCCCTGTAATAAATATAACATCTGAAAAATTAAAACATGCCGGATAAGTTGAGCCGGATTATACCTCAATTGATAAGGATGCTGTTTAGCTGGCAGGATTTTTCTTAGTTCCCGATCTATTTTAACATCCGGAGTGCTTTTAAGCGACTTTGAGGATAATGCTCTGGGCCTTTGTGGTTCAGGGCATTTTTTTATGCCTGTACCGTTAGCGGGAGAGGGGGTTAATTAACTCAATGGGCAGGCGGAGAACTGCCTGCCAGTCCCTTGGCGGCGGGACACTCTCTGCGGCGTGGCACATGGAGAGGTGGAGATGAGGTCTTAACGGCCCCGGCCGCCGCTGGGCTGCTGTCACTCCCACCACCTCTCCGGCCTGCACCACCCGATCCACCGTGATTTCAGGTGTTGGTTGGATATGGGCGTAGATGATCCCGGACTGTTGGTGGCCGTTGTCTTTATGGACAATATATAATGAGCGGCCAAGAAAGTCGTCAAACAATGCCGTCACCCGGCCCTTAAAGAGGGCCGGTATTCTGCATTCAGGCCGTAGATAGACAAGCCCACCGACTTTATCTTCGAAGCAGCAGAAATCTACCCCCTCATGGGGAGTGGGGCGTGAGGAGCCGGGCTGCCACCATTGTTCCTTTTCCTGAAAACGCATACCGGGCCGAAAATGCCAGGCCCTGAAATCCTGCATAACGGGCTGGTTAAGAAGAATAAGCCGCTGGGTAAATTCCATCAGCCAGGGCGGCTGAATTGTCTTGTCAAAAGAGGGTAAATTATTTAAATTCTTCATCTATGATTAATGATAATAATGATATGAACGAACTTGATCTTGAGTGCGAGCGGGATGTCCTCTTTGGGGTTATCAGCCGCTTTATCGGTTATTTTACCAGAGATTCTCAGCGTCTGAGTCAGAACGATGCCCAAAGCGAATATCCTTTTGTGCCCATGGATCCGCGTCAGGTTTACGCTCAGGTTAAATTAGCCCAAGACTATCTGCGACCCCTGACCGAGGGGGCAGAAGCGGCCCGTTTTCTCGATATTGGCTGTGGTATCGGTAATATACTGCTCTTTGCCGAGCAAATGGATTTTGAAGTCTGGGGAATTGAAAAAGATCCATTCCCCTACAAGGTGGCGGCCAAACTTGTTGATTCCAGGCGGGTAATTCCGGCGGATATCTGGGAGTATGAGGATTATGGGCAATTCAAGGTGATCTATTATTTCCGCCCCTTTCACGAGGGCAATATGCAGCGTCGTTTTGAACGCTTTATTGAGGATAGACTACAACCTGGCGGTATTCTGATTGCCAACCGCAAAATGAGCAATGATATCGACGATGATCCCCGTTACCGCCGTCTGCGCCAGGATCTGCCGGTCTGGGTAAAGGGGGGCGGGCTGGTTAGTTGATCTCTGGAACCGCCACCTCCTCTTTTGCCTGTCCGCGGTCTTCTACTCTTTGATAGTCTAATCCCACACTATTATCTAAAGAAATACGCATGGCCTGTACCGGGCAGACCGGGACACAGAGGCCGCAAGCCGTGCATTTTTCCGGGTCGAAGATTACCGCCATCTCCGGGCGCTTGATTGACAGGGCGCCGGTGGAGCAACGGCCAGTGCAGGCCCCGCATTGAAAACATTTTTCGTCATCACGGCTGATTAGCGTGGCCAGGGTCTCTACCTTGACCTCGTTCTTTTTTAGATATTTAAGCCCGGCATGGACATTTTTTTTGGGGCCGGCGAGTTCCAGCATCATCACTCCGTCCTGCTGCATGAATATATCGGCCCGCAGGATGTTAAAATCCAGGTTGTACTTCTTGACCAGATCGCAGATCAGGGGCTGGTCGATATTATCTTTGGTAAAGCGTAATAAATACATTCTTTTATACATGGTAACTCCAGTCGTCTGACATGCTTTATTGGCTCTGTTCGTGGTTGATGGCAGCCTCAATTTTTTGTAATAATGTGTTCACGGGGGCATCGGTATCCAGGGTGATTGATTCGTGGGCCCCCAACTCTGCGGGCAGGTTGAAACATTCTTTCTGGCGTAGATAAATCTCCCAGCGGCCATCTGATACCGCTTCTGGGTCTTGGGCCCGGAGTTCAAGACGTTCTCTGACAATATTGTCAGGACAGCGGCAGAGGATGAATTTGATTGCAACTCCCTGGGCGGCCGCCAGGTCTCGCAGCCGCTGGCGCTCCTTCTCCGCTGTGTAGGAGCCGTCCAGCACCACATCCCGTTTTGCCTCAAGTTCTTTTTTGGCCATTAAATACAGGCGTTCATAGGTGCGCTGCGTAAATTCAGGCCCGTAAATTCCGGCCTGAAATGATTCTGCACGGGGAGCGGTGGGTCTGAGACCGGCCAAGGCCTTACGCTCACGATCCGAGTTGAAATACCTGGCTCCGATCTGCCGGGCCCAAGCCGCAGCAAGGGTGCTTTTGCCGCTGGCAATAAGCCCCATAAAGACAAATAATTCAGCCTGCCTTGGCATAGCGCTCGGCAAGTTGAAAATATTTACCGGCCTGTTGGAAGCTTTTATCCTTGGTGACGGCATCTACCTCCAGGGCGTGGGCGGTGAACAGGCCTATCTTGCCGCGGACATAGGCTCGGTAACATTTATAAAAATTAAGCATATCCCTAAGTTCAGGGTCATGTGATTTGTCAATGAAGGTTTGGATGAAATAATCCGCTAAGCTGTTTAAGCCGTGGAAATCCAGATCCATACACAGAAAGGCCACATCGCTGGCCACATCGCAATAACGGAATCTCTCGTTAAATTCAATGCAGTCATAGATATAGGTTTGGTCTGCCAGGCAGATATTGGCAGAGTAAAGGTCGCCGTGACAGTCACGTATCTTGCCGGCGACAACACGTTTCTGAAATTTATCCTTATGCCCCAAAAAATTCCGGGCGTAGGCGGTGATGGTGTCAAACTGGGACTGGCTCAATGACGGGCAACCGATGAAGTTTGCGGTCTGCTCAAAATTCTCCAGGACGTTAACGGCCACGGCCTGGGCGGAGCCGAATGCACTAATTTTTTCTCCGCCTTCGGCCCGCTGATAAAAATCGCTCAGGAGCTCAACAATATTATCCAGCATGGACTTGGATAAGGCCCCAGCCTCAATGATTCGGTTCATCATTTTATCCTCAGGCATGCGGCGCATCTGCAGGCAGTGTTCAACAACCCGGCCCTGGCCCTTAAGATTAAAGAGACCGTTTTCTTTGTTAATGGTCATTGTCTGGAGATAGAGATCCGGGCATAAGCGGCGGTTAAGGCGCAGCTCTTCGGCGCAGAAATAACGGCGTTTATCTAAAGTGGTGAAATCTAAAAATCCAAAATCTACCGGTTTTTTAATCTTATAAACAAAGTCTCCGGCCAGGAGGACGTAGGAGATATGGGTCTGGATGAGTTTTATATCGGCCGCGGCATGGGGGTAGCCCGCCGGCTGGAGAAGACCTGTAATAAAAGGAGGAAGTTCGTTTTTTTGCATTATCTTGTTGTGGTATGTTTTATAGTTAATGGCAGGATATTTAATCGTCCCTATTACATAAAATTAATTTACCGGCTTGTCAAGAAAAGGCCCTGGCCGAGACCTTTAGTTTAATTGATGGTACCTTATAGTTGTTCCAAGAGAACAAAATAAATGATTATAGTTTGTGAATAAAAGAATGCATCTCCCCGTTACAAATATTCGTAACTTATCGTCGAACGATTTT
>JAJSAA010000024.1 GCA_024274995.1 Deltaproteobacteria bacterium | reverse complement strand
TTACTTAATGAAGTAATACAACCGGACACCTCATAAGGGTGATCTTTAAAATGCTTGAGCCGTGTGATGGGAAACTATCACGCACGGTTCTTAGGGGGGAATGGAGCCGCAAGGCTCCTGACCTACCCGATAGAATACACCCGGAATATTTATTGGGTTTGTTTGCATGATCCTGGACATGTAATGAGCGTAACAGTTCACCAGGGGCACTAAAATTTACGCTACCTCAGTACTGTAATAGTTCACCAGTGCCTTAGATCCGAGATGAGGTGCTGGTGAACTATTACTAATGAGCAATGAAAGGATACTTGGTGATTCAACTTTTGTCGATTCAGTAATGTCACAATCAGAGGAACAATATGAACAGAAGTATGAACTCAAGCGGCAGGGATTCGATCTATATCGCATTGCCGAAAAAGGCAATTATTTGCTATTGAAATGAGTTGTTGAATTTTAAAAGAGCGTTCCATTGACCCACTTGACCCCAAATATCCCTAAAACTATCCGCATAGGCAACCAGACTGCCTTCATGGCCTTGACGCCGCTCGCGCCATTTCTCTACGCCGTTGAAAATCATTTCGGCGCCTTTGAGTGGTTTCCCGACAAAAAGAAGTCCGGCGCTGGCTGGGACTTAAGCGACATAAACAAAGAAACGCGCCGTTTTATTAAAGAAACGGCCCAGGCCCATGATATTACCTTGACCATGCATGCTTCATCGCAGGTAAATCCCTTCCAGGTAGAGAGCCAAAAGATTTTTTTTGGTGATATTGATTTTGCCAGAGAGATTGGCGCTGTTCTACTGAATATCCACCTGAGTACAGAACACGGCCTGGCGAATTATGTGCGGGCCATCCTGCCCGTCTGCAATTATTGCCGGGCAGCCGGCCTGCAACTCGCCATTGAGAACACCCCCCTTACAAGTCCGGAAGACTTTAACCAGTTATTTGCCCGACTCAGAGAGATTAAGAATATGACCCTGGATCATGTCGGCATGTGTATTGACCTGGGGCATGCCAATTTATGTTCCACTACCCAAAATGATTATATTGGCTTTTTAGACCGTCTTGACAGACAGGTGCCGATTATTCACGCCCATCTGCACGAAAACTATGGCGATCATGACGCTCACCTAGTGATTTTTACCGGCCCGGCCGCTCAGAATGATCACGGTGTGCGCCTTTTTTTTGACCGCCTTGCCAAACACGCTTATCAAGGCGTTATTATTCTTGAACAGTGGCCTGATCCTCCCGACCTGCTTAATACGGCCCGCAACAGGCTCATTCAGATGCTAACCAGCTTTACGTTTCCGCCGAAACCACCGTCGATCCCTCTAAAAAAAAGAAATTCCTCCCCCAGGCTGCCGCTACCGGCGGGTGATGGATTACGCTTTGTGAAGAGGCTGGTGGAAGCTGATCAACAGAGGCAAAGCTGGCGCCAAAAGTTAGATGGAATTTATCAGCTGCTGCAGGAGAGCCCGGAGTTGACTGCCTCTGATCTCGTTTATCTCGCCATCTATCTGCGTTTTCTTGCTACCGGCGCGATTGTCTGTATTGAAGACGGCCGCCATTTCAGACCCAGTCACCATGCCCGCCTCTCTCAACAGATTCAGGAACAACTGCTTACCTATAGCTCCCCGGATAAGGCCTTTATCCTACGGCAGATTTATCCATGGCTGCCGTCCTATGACAGTGCCTTTACCCGGACAGAGCCTTTAACCAGAATAAGAGACATTGCTCACCGCAACGACATTCCCCCGGAACTGAAAAGAGAAATCAAGCATACCCTGCAGAATAAACTACACCGCTGCGCCGGGCCGGAAGACCTGACTATCTCAGAAAATATCCTGCAGCGGATTACCGCGCCGGGGGCCGAATATGCCCAGCCCTTTGTGGAACAGTTCAAAATATTTCACCATGAACTGCGGGAATTTTTCAATGCCGGGGCCCTTGAACAACGACTCAATAAAATATGCCAGGGTAATGACAAAATCACGCCGATTATCCAGCGTTTTCTGAAGGCCAAGGCGGCGGTTGCCAAGCCTGGCCAACAAGCCGCCCTTCTTAAGCTGCTGACCAGACTGCGCTCCGAATTATCGCATATTTTGCGACCGGACGCCAGCCCCCGGACGCAAAATATGCGCCTAACGGACATAGGACTGGCAGATTACGCCTTTGTGTTGTTGAGTGAAATAATTACTGAATTTGAAAATAATCAGGAGCTACCCTGGAAGAAAGTTCTCGAAGCACTGATTATGACTGTTGATAATATCCGCTTAAACGGGGTGGAAGCAGCAGAGTGTACGGCAATAACCGCTGAACTGACAGCCTGGCGGCGCAATTTTGATAAGCGCTCAACAAACCACACTCTTGACTTCAAGTTACGTGACTATCTGCTGCGGCTCAAGGCAACCCTGGATCGCAGCCAGCGTTTAACGGACAGTTACCGAGAAATGGTGCTGGGGTTATTTCTTAAAAAAACCAAAATATTAGGCCGAGCCCTGAGAGTGGCAAATCACGCCATTGAGCTCTATTGTGAGGGCGAAATTCGCGCTAATCTCATCTTTCAGCTATCAAAGCTCAATGCCCTGCTCTTAAAAAACATAAGGAGTATTGCCGGGCTGCCGCCCTGGGATGTGATCAGCCCGGGACTTGCCAGCGGCAGCCTGTACACGGCCGCCAGCCTTGATGATCTGCCAACCACCGGGAGCGGCCCCCAAATAGTCCTGCTCAAGCAGGCGGCAGGTGATGAAAGCATTCCCCCGAGGGTCTGCGCTCTCATTCTTGCCCGTCACCTGCCACACTTAAGTCATCTTGCCATCCGCACCCGCCAGGCGGGAGTGGTTCTGATGGCGGCTGCAGATTTGTCGTTGTTTAAAGAACTTAGTCAGCAAACGGGCAAAAGCCTCACCATCACGGCCACTGCCGAATCGGTAACATTTACTAAAGAAACAACAGCCGGAAAAACCGCCCAAAAACCGTCCAAAGCAAAGCAGACCTGTTTATCCAACCTGCTCATCGCCCGTCATCCCCAGATTCTTGACCTGAGCAAGATAACTCCGGCTAATGGGGGCGCCAAAGCAGATGGGCTCAGAAGGCTACATGAGCTGGCCAAGAAAAAAGACGCTGATTTTAATACTCCGGGAGGGGTGGTCATCCCCTTTGGAGTTATGGAGGCCGCCCTGCATGCCGGCGGCTTAACCAGACAATATATTTCTTTTAAACAAAGGGTAGATAAACTAAACAGCCGGAAGGATTTTCAGGCGGCGGAGGATGATTTAGGCCAGATGTTAGCCGCCCTGAGCTATGACCAAATCGCCACCGCAATCAAAAAAAAATTCGCGGTCAATGAACGGCTGATGGTGCGGTCAAGCAGCAGTTGTGAGGATTTAGCCGCCACTTCCGGGGCCGGCCTGTACGAGTCAATTGCCAACGTTGACCCTGATCGCATAAAACAGACGCTGCGTAAGGTCTGGGCCTCTCTGTGGACCGGCCGGGCGATCCTCAGCCGGCGGCAAAACGGCATCCGCATGGAGCAGACTTATATGGCAGTCATTATACAGCAGATGCTCCGACCTGATTATTCTTTTGTTATGCATACCGTAAATCCCGTCACCGGCAACCCTGACGAGATTTACCTGGAGCTGGTGGCTGGTCAGGGCGAAACCCTGGCCAGCGCCAGGTTCCCCGGCACACCTTACCGTATGATATGCGACAAAAAGACAGGTCAGCCAGCCATGCTGGCCTTTGCCAATTTCAGTAAGGCCCTATGGGCCGGCAGCCGGGAGGGAATGACTGCGAAAACAGTCGACTATTCGGCCTGCAGCCTGTCGACAAATCAAAAGGTGCGGACACGGATGGGCAAACGCCTAACGGCAATAGGCCGCTTAGTGGAGGAGGCATTCGGCAGTCCGCAGGATATTGAAGGTGCCATTGTTGGCGACCGCGTCTCGCTGGTGCAGTCACGCCCCCAGATTCTCGCCCGCTGAACGGGAGGGGGCGATACAAGAAAGTGATAAGTTGATTAGGTTTATATTGTGTTTATTTGATTAATCAAATTGAATGTCGAATAATGAAGGAAAAGAAGAAGTAGACTTCGTAATTCGACAATCGACAATCGACATTCAAAGCATGATGATCTCGCAAAAAAATCATCAAAATACAATCAAGACGTACAGTTACCTACAAAAAAGAAAGCTTTCTAATTTGGTACCTATTCATGCAATCGACAAATCCGCACCTGCTGGCTTTATTCCAGAAAAGAATTGATGGGGACGACGCCCTGCTTGAACTTGCCCGTCTGCGTTTTCAGCAGGCCGGTTTAGGGACGGAATTTTATGCCTCAAGCCCCGAAGAATTAGAGTGGTTATTGCGTTTCAGACCAAATGATACGGCCCCGGTCACAGTACATCTACCGAGAGATATAAACCTCCTGGAGCCCAGATACAGCGCCTGGATTATTCATTATATGACCGCCTTTGCGGGAGTGGTTGACGGCTTTATACTCCATGACCAGGCCGAAATCCTCGCCCCGCCCTGCCAAGCCGCTCTTGCCAGAATTGACCATGCCCTGCAAAATTGTCAGACCGGGCCAATGCTCTTTGTTGAGTATGCGGCAGGCCTGGCCCCCACTGTTTTCTGTGAGCTGCATGAACAACTGAAAGATCTGCCCAGGGTAAGCGCCTGTATAGATATTGGTCATGTGGGGATTTACTACGCGCGGCAATTGTACCGCCAATCCCATCCAGGACATGATATTTGCGCCCTTACCCCCACGGCTCCAGAACTGCCCGGCCTCATTGAATACATCCAGAATACGGTGGAACAGGTCTTAGGCATGGTACTCACGGTGGTACGGCGGTTGGCAGGCCTGGGCAAGGCGCTGCATTTTCATCTCCATGACGGCCACCCTCTTTCGACCTTCAGCCCTTTCGGGGTTGCAGACCATCTGAGCTTTTTCAGCAAAATCCCCATCCCCTTTGCCTTTAAAGACAAAAGAGAGCTGGCAACCATGTTCGGCCCTGGCGGTCTTGAAAAAATTATTGCCGCAGTCACCGCTTTACTTGATCTTGATCGTCTCAGCTTCACCCTGGAGATTCATCCCACCAAAGGCAGGTTGCCCTTGGGCGATGCCGCTTATCTGTTCAATCACTGGCGGCTAAAAACAAATGCTGAACAGATGAACTACTGGCTCTCCGTGCTGGTTGAAAATCATCGCCTGCTTTCAGCTATACTTAATCGCCAAGGCCTTAAGGTATAAATCAAGACAGCTCTTCTTCACCTTGTCGCATTTTCGTGTTTTCTGGCACTGGGTTTAGGCTTAAATAACGGGTAACTATTTATATCAGCCGGCATCATTTGCTTCCGTATGCGTTCCCACGCGGGAGCGTGGGAACGAGGGATCTTTGCAGGCTGGAGTCAGATTCTTTTCTCTCTTCTCGTTCCCACGCTCCTGCGTGGGAATG
>JAJSAA010000023.1 GCA_024274995.1 Deltaproteobacteria bacterium | reverse complement strand
GGAGTTCCCGGTTATGGAGACATCAACCTTTTCAAGATGATTAATGGCCACCCCCTCCCGGACATCATCTGCCCCGTAACAGCGTACCTTCACCCGCTCCCCCTTGGAATACAGGGTCTCACTGACAATAGTCAACTCGCTGGTCTTATAATTAAAGGTAGTCTTAACGTGGGTAAAACCGTTTATGCGGGAAATGATATGGGCCGCGTCCTTGCCTAAACCGTTTAAAATAACCCGTAAAGGACTCTTTCTGGCCTTATTGGCAGAATGGGCCAGACCAATAGCCCCCTCAGCGGCGGCAAAAGACTCATGACCGGCCACAAAGGCAAAACATTTGGTGTCCTCAAGAAGAAGCATGGAGGCCAAATTACCATGGCCCAGGCCGACCAGACGTTCAGCAGCCACAGAACCGGGAATGCAGAAGGACTGCAGCCCTTCACCAAGAACTTTGGCGATTTCCGCCGCCTTAGTTTCGCCCTTCTTAATGGCCATGGCCGCCCCCACAGTATAGGCCCAGCAGGCGTTATCAAAACAAATGGGCTGTACCTCCCGTACCAAAGCGGCAATGTCAAGCCCTCTGGCCTCACATATCTGACGGGCCTCTTCCAGGGACCCTATCCCATATTCCTGCAAGGCCGGCAGAATCTGCCCTATTCTACGCTCATATCCCTCAAATAATGCCATTTTCAGCTCCTTCTTCTATAATAAAGCTAATACCACACAGGTAACGATTAGCCTGGACTGTCCTAACCGTTTAATATTAACCGGCACCTTTACTCTTTTCTGGGGTTGATAAATTTACAGGCCTCGGCGAACTGCCCGTAGGTTCCAGTAGATTTGGCCAGGGCCTCATCAGCGTTTATACCCTGCGAGATAAGCTCCATCATAGGGCCCAGACGGACGAACTCATAACCAATAATTTCTCCACCCTCATTCAGCCCCAGACGGGTAACATACCCCTCAGCCATCTCAAGATAACGCGGCCCCTTGAGCCTGGTACTGTACATGGTAGCGGTTACGCTACGCTTACCCTTGCCCAGATCCTCAAGACCAGCCCCCACGGGGAGGCCGTTTTCAGAAAAGGCGGTCTGACTGCGGCCATAAACGATCTGGAGAAATATCTCCCGCATGGCCACATTAATGGCATCGCAGACCAAATCACTGTTTAAGGCCTCAAGGATAGTCTTACCGGGTAAAATCTCAGAGGCCATAGCGGCGGAATGAGTCATTCCGGTACAGCCTACTGTTTCTATCAAGGCCTCCTCAATAATCCCGTCTTTGACATTCAAGGTCAGTTTACAGGCCCCCTGCTGGGGAGCGCACCACCCCACTCCATGCGTCAAGCCGGAGATATCCTTAATTTCTTTGGCCTGTACCCAGCGCCCCTCCTCAGGGATGGGGGCCGGGCCATTTTGAGCCCCTTTGGCCACACAGACCATTTCTTCCACTTCAGGAGAGTATTCCATGGCTTCCTCCACAACCAGGTTGCCCCGGTATTATAAAAAATCAGTCGTAAATAATAGTTACCAAATATAAATAAAATCACAATAAGCAGGCACCAGCATTCGGTACTGCAAACATAACATGCACAGGTGAAAGACGCAAATCAAAGCATCATTCCACCGACGTAATAGTTCACCAGCGCCTTTTTATCATTTTTGTAATTTATCGCCCCCTTTTTGTCCTTTTTTGTAACACTCAG
Source organism: Deltaproteobacteria bacterium (assembly GCA_024274995.1). Taxonomy (GTDB): domain Bacteria; phylum Desulfobacterota; class Desulfobulbia; order Desulfobulbales; family VMSU01; genus JAADIV01. The sequence continues at coordinate 783 of JAJSAA010000023.1, read as the reverse complement.
CAAGAGTAAGCATTTATACAGAAAGGCGCATATCCCGGAATAACCAATGAGAGCAAGATCAACCAACTGCCTTCAAATTCTGGCACCGTCTTTGCAGTCCTCAAAATGATTGACATGATCAAGCAAAAAAATAAAAAAATATCATTTTGTGGCCTTATTGAGAGAATAACGGCTGATTTTTTTCTTTTTTTAGGGTATGAATTTTTGGATATGTTGGCTGATTAACAAGAAATGGCGTCGTAAAAAGTCCGATCTACGGCGTTGTGGCGTTTCAGCAGACCTTCGGCATACCATATGTATGGCCAAAGCTCTGCCCAACCACCACGCCTTGTATATCGAACTTTTTGACTTAGCCATCTTTAGTTAGTGATGGACTTTTTACGAGTCCATCAACAAGGAATACTTTTTAATAATATCACAACAAGGAGCTAAACGATGACCAGAGACGAGATTTTAAAAATTGTCGAAGAAAAGAATATCAACTTTTTCAGATTGCAGTTCTGCGACATTAACGGCTTTATGAAGAATATCGCCATCCCCCGCAGTCAATTAGAAAAGGCCTTAGACGGTAAAATCATGTTTGACGGTTCCTCAATCAGCGGCTTTGCCGACATTGAGGAATCCGATATGTACTTGGTGCCTGACTACGACACCTTCGTTATTCTGCCCTGGCGCAACCAGGACGGTATTGCCGCCGCCCGCCTGATCTGTGATGTCCATAACGCCGACGGCACCCCCTTCAGCGGCTGCCCGCGCTGTAACCTGAAACGCGTCATGGCCGAG
>JAJSAA010000001.1 GCA_024274995.1 Deltaproteobacteria bacterium | reverse complement strand
CGTCAATCCCCTCCTTTATGTCGTTGTCATCGTCGATGATTTCCAAGTCATCATCGTTTGCGTCAATCCCCTCCTTTATGTCGTTGTCATCGTCGATGATTTCTAAATCATTCTCCTGAACTTCAATTTCTTCAAAGTCATCTTCGTCCCCGTCTTCCCCGTGATTAGCCGCTTTATCCGGGGGGGGGCTCAGCAGTTGCTCCTCTAAATTATCAATGCGCTGGTTTTTCTCCGAGAGCTCCTGGCTGAGGTGGTCAATTGCCTGCTTGGCCTCTTTTAAAGAGTCCAATAATTTATTTAACTCCAGATTAGTCTCATCATCATGCAGTTTGGGGAGGAGTTGCTCTAAGGAGTTTAAAGCTGCGTCAATTCCTTTGCTGCCCGTCGCCGAACCGCTAAGTTTTTGCAGGAGGGAGGTTTTACGTTCATCAGAGATCGAGAATATATTGTTACGGTTGACAACGATCCCTTCCGGATTTTTATTCTCCTGGCTGAGCCTTTTAAGCTCTCGGTTGAGAGCTGATTTAAGAGAACTGATACTCTTACGCCGTTTTTTTATGGCGCCGGGCTCAGTTTCGTTCCATATCTCTTTTATCAGCTGCTCGACTGTAATGGGCTGCTCGTTGTTTAATGACTCCTGGTCGGGGAAATGGCTCTTTAGCGCTGATAGAAAAGCGGCTTTCTGGGTGCCAGCTTTGCAGGTCAGTTTATTCAGGGTCTCATTGAGGGTGTTTATGGTTATCAGACTGGGCATGATGGTTTTTATGGGGGTGGATAATTATTTGTCTAATACGCTTAATTATACTATCATTATTACGGATTAGTTACCTTTAAACAAGATGTAACTGCCGTGGCGGAGCGGCCTTACTCCCCGCCACAGCGGTTATCATAATATCATGATAAACAAAGGCTGTTATTATTATGGCACCAATCGTTATTGTTGATTCGACAGCAAAGGCCGCAGTGTGCAGGGGATATTTTGGCGGCGGGGCAGAGGTGTTGTTGCTTAATAATGAGTTGCTGACGGCGGTTCACAAATCTGTAAACCGGGCGGCAAACAAGCAGGATTTTGAATTGTCAGTACTTGATGACGGCCATGAGATTATATCTGCCCTCAGGCGGTCGGTGGACGAAGACATATATATAGTCTTTGATTTTGATGCTGCTGCCGATTATACGGCCTGGTTGTTAGCGGCCTTCAGTCGACAGCAGAGCGGGCGGCGAAAACCTCTGACTCGTCTTTATCCCGTTGGCATGGGGCATTTGGAAATAGATGATGCCCGTCAGCAGATACGGGTGGTTGAGGTTGAATCCGGAGTGAATGTCTATGTCCGCCGTCTTTTTGATACCCGTTTGAGGGCTCATCTTTTACGTCTGCTTGGCACCTCCAGGGGGCCGGCCGACCTGCCGCTTAATTTATCCAGTCTGACTGCGATATTTTCCCTGGCTGATCGGGAAAATGAAATAAAGGCCTTTGAGCCAGTCCCGAAATGGCAGATAATTGCCGACCTGCGTCTCGAGGGCCGGATCTTCAGCGCCCGGCTTGAGGAGGCCTTTGATTTGACTGTCGATGGGTCTTTCCCGGAGGAGTTGGATGCCGGTAAGCTGGTGCTCAGTCTGCGCCAGGATAAATTTCTGGTGGAGAGTGTTAAACGGCAGGAATTAGTGATCCCGCCTCCCGCCCCTTATCAACTTCCGGAACTGTTGCATGATGCCAAGGTGCTTTACCAGCTAAATCCGCTTGATACCTTGGACATTCTGGGCCGCCTCTTTGACGGGGTAATGTTCGACGGTAAGGTGCAGGGGCTTATATCTACTCCGCTCGTTGGTGCTGATGAGAAGAGCGTCGCAGACAGTCTGAGGCGTTTTGCCGAGCGGGTAGCGACGCTTTTTGATGGGGAAAAAGCAGGTAACGACACCATTGAACCCATGGCGGGGCTGATTTATCCCTTGTGGTTGGCCTTGGAAGGCCGTCAGCTGGCAGGGGAATTGACGGAGAATGAGCGGCATATTTATGATATGCTGCGCTGTCGGGCACTGGCTTCTCTGCTGCCGCCGGCCCTGGGCGAAAATATACGAATAGAAATTGCCGGCGGGCCGGAGACAATGTTTACCCTTACCCTGCCAAGTATTACCACGCCAGGATTTTTGGATATATGGCAGGGCCGAATTGCCAGGGGTTTCCTCGAGCCTTGCCCGCTGGCGGCCATTAAGGCGGGGGCTGATGTCAGTCTGCTGGATTTAAGGGTAGAAAAAATGGGGGGTATTTCGGCTGAACCCTATACCATTGAGAGCCTTCTCGCTGATCTGGCGGATTTTTCCATTGCCGCCCAGCGGCCCGCTTTGACAATTATTCAAGCCATGCTGGAGAGTGGTTATATTGACTGTGACAGTAATGGCTTTTTACGCCCCACGGCTGTCTGTTGTCAGGTGGATGCCATTATGAAACGGGCTTTTCCGCAGATGCAGGGGGTTAATCTTTCCGCCTATATTGAACAGACGATCAGTGAGGTTACGGGCGGTCGTAAAGATCTTGATTTTGCCCTGAAACAATTCGAGCAGACCCTGATGATGTACGGGAAGAGCCTGATTAAGCGGAAGTTGACGGTTAAGGTGCGGCCCCGGAAAAGGACTTCTAAGCGGATTATTAAGCTGTCGTCTCTAAAGGCTGAGGTTATGGAGGAGGCGGTAGAGACTGCGCCGAATTCCGGCGCGGCCGACGGGCCGGAGATATTACCGGCGGAGGCGGCGGAATTAGAGGCCCGAGAGATCAGTGCGTCAAGCCCGTCAATGGAGGGAGCCGGGGCCGTTGATCTGATTGAGACGGAGGCGGAAGCCGTCGATGGAGACGAAAATATCAAGGCGGACGATATGTCAGCCGTCGCAGGAGGTGAGGAGGACGGCCCGACTGCTGGATCTGGGCTGGTTGAGGATGGCGGGGAAGAGGAAACAGCCGCTGACCGTTGGTCGTCCGAGTTAAGTAATGTATTGGAAGAGGCCCTGGAAAAGGAGGGGGGTGATGCTAAGGAGACTGGCCGGGAGCAGCCGCCTGTCTCTGAGCTGATCGCCACTGAGCAGAGTAAAAACTGCCCGGTCTGCGGGTCATCCATGTTGTTGAAAAAAGATTCATTCGGCAAATTCTGGTTCTGCGCCGCCTTTCCGTCCTGTCGGCATACTGAAAATTATAGTGAGGCCACGGCCTTGGAACTGCTTTGCCCATTATGCGGTACGGCCCGGCTGATTGAGAAGCGGACTCCGGCCGGCAGGAGCTTTTACGTCTGTCCGGCGGCTGATTGTGAATTTATGGCTTGGTCAAGACCGCATGACGTGCCTTGCCAGGTCTGTGGTTCTCCCTATCTTGTTGAAAAAAAAGGGGCCGGCGGTCGTCTCAGCCTGCGTTGCCCTAGAGCGGAATGCGATTATACTTTGCCCCTCGCGGGAGGTGAAGCTTCCTCTTCGCCTCCCGCAGGTAAACCCAGAAAGAAGATTAGAGTACGCCGGGTGGCCAAGGGCAGCGCCAAGAAACGAGTGCGGGTCGTGCGCCGCAAAAAATAAACAAGCCGGCCAATCTTGCCAACCGTTGAAAAAGGAGCTGACCTTATGCCGATTTACCAATTCTTTTGTGCTGATTGTAATACTATATTTAATTTTTTTTCCGGCCGGGTGAACACCTCTAAAACTCCCCAATGTCCGAAATGTTCCAAGGCCCTTTGCCGCCAGATGTCCACCTTCGCCACCATTGGCCGGGCCAGGGAGCCGGATGAAGCGGGTCTGCCGGATATTGATGAGAGTAAAATGGAGCGCGTCTTGGAATCCTTAGCCCGGGAGTCGGAAAATATTAACGAGGATGACCCACGGCAGATGGCAGGAGTTATGCGCAAGTTTACTGAGCAGACAGGTCTGTCCTTAGGTGAGGGCATGGAGGAAGCCCTGGCCAGGATGGAAGCGGGTGAGGATCCTGAAAAAATAGAGGCGGAAATGGGTGATATTCTTGAGGACGAAGATCCCTTAAGCATGTTCGCGAAAAAGGTCGGCCGTTCCGGCCGACGAGCCGCCCCTCAGCGGGACGGGACCCTTTATGAATTGTAGTATGAGTCTAAACCACGGAGCCGGAATTTTTTTGGCGTTTTTCGCGAAAATCATTCTGGCCCCGTGTGTTTGATTAATGGATTGATTTGATATAGTTGATGATTTGTCCGGCTAATTGTCTGTTGTCGATGAGGATTGACAACTCATGATTACGGGCCAAAGCCGAATGAGTAAAATTATGGCTGCCGACAAAGGAAAATCGGTGGTCGATAACCACGATTTTGGTATGGGTTGTGATATGTGGAGTATCAAAGCGCACCTCTATGCCATTTCTCCTTAAGCGCCGCGCTGTTCTTTGATTGTCTATATTGATATCTTTATCATACCCTGATTTCTCTAATAACACCTTTACTGTTACCTGGCGTTTTCTGGCCTTAATCAGGTCATTTAATATGATGGCGGCCCGGTTTCGGGGGGATTTGGTGATCTTGAACAGGAACATTGAGATATCTATTTCTCTATGGGCATGGTTGATAAAAGCACGCAGGGTGTCATAGTAGGCCTGGTCGGCCAGCATAACGACCTGGCCTGGATAGGTATTGATGCGTGCCATAACCCGTAGTTGGCTGCCCGCAGGTGAAGTCTTGGCGCCGAACTTAAAACTGCCGGCTCCGGAGATGGTTAGATATGGCTTTACTGCCTCAAAGGTGCTGGCACCAATGGCCTTGGTGCGCTGCAGTTCCCTCAGGGACTTAAAAGGCCCATGATCACGCCGATAGCGGATGATGGCCGCCGCCCGGTTTTTGCCGATGAATGGCAGTTTTTGCAATTGGCTGGCGTTGGCGGTATTGATGTTGAGCTGTCCTTCCAGAGCCAGGGCCGGGATCGGCCGAACGGTCAGCCCCAGACAGAGGAGGCTGGCTAATAATATTATTTTTAGTTGTTTCATAGACGGTTATTGTTTGGGCCACCAGGCGGGGGACAACTGGCGCATGATGTTGAAGCCGCCGCCCAGAACGAGATTATTAGTTTGCCCTATGCTGTCAAGGTAACGCTGGACTTCGGAAGATCTGGTGCCGGCATCGCAGATAATAATCATGGTCTTATCGGTGGGAATTTCCGCTGTCCGCTGCCGTACCTCCACATAAGGAATGGTGAGCCACAGTTCTTTAAATTCGTCTTTAAAGAGCTTGGCGTCCTTGGGATGGCGGATATCAAGCGCTAACCAGTCCGGCTGGCTGCTGCTATCCTCCATCCAGGCCAGGAAGAGATCAAGATCAACGGTGCGCAGACGTCCGTCGATGAGATTGTCCGCCACATTGGCGGTGGCGTTCAGGGCATCGAGAGCGGTGGCAAAGGGCGGGGCGTAGGCCATTTCCACGTTACTGAAATCCTCCACGATGGCGCCTTTGGCGATTAAGGCTGCCGCTGTATCTATCCTGGTCAGTACCGCGTCGTTCATGGGCCCGAATCCCTGTACCCCAAGTACCTGCCTGGTTCGTTTGTCAAAGACCATCTGCAGGGGAATGACGGCGTGGGTGGGGAAAAAATGGGCGCGGTCTGTCTGGGCGGTGATTACCCGGTCAGCATCAAAACCAGCGGCCAGGGCTGATTCCAGGCTGAGACCGGTACTGCCTATGCTCGACTCAAAGGCCTTCATGATAAATGAACCAACCACTCCCGTAAATTTATTAGGGATACCGGCCAGGTTGTCGGCTACGACCCGGCCCTGGCGGTTGGCAAGGGAGCCAAAGGGGGCCACTACCTTTTGTCCTGAGACCAGATTGGTGGTCTCGATGCAGTCACCAGCGGCGTATATATTGGGGTCGGAGGTCTGCAGGCGGTTGTTGACGACTATGCCGCCTCGAGGCGTTACCTGCAGCCCTGCCTCCAGGGCCAGGTCGGTTCGGGGATGAACGCCGACCGCCATGATGACAATATCGGTCTCTAAGCTGCGTTTATTGCTGGTGACTTTATAGCCGTCTTCAACCTCTTCAATCTTCTGGACGTTTTCGCTGACATGAACTTGAATGCCATTTTGGCGCAGATGATTGGTGAGCATCATGGCAAAGATACGATCCACGGCTTTAGGCAGGATCTGGGGCATGAATTCAATAATAGTAGTCTCCACCTCCCAGAGGTCGGCAAATGATTCTGCCATCTCCAGGCCGATGGCCCCGCCGCCGATGACCACGGCCCGGCCCACCTGCCCCTTGGCCAGCTTGTCTTTGATGGCAATGGCCTGGTGCATATTGCTGACATAGTGGACACCGGGCAGGTCAGCTCCGGCAATGGGGGGCTGATTGGGGGCGGCCCCAGTACAGATAACCAGCTTGTCATAAGGCATTGAGCCGGCCTCGCCGCTGTCAAGACTGGTAAAGTCGATTTTTCTGTTCTGGCGGTCAATCTTGGTGACCTCCGTTCTGATCATTACTTTAACGCCCTTGGCGTTGTTGAAGAATTGCGCGTCTCTGAGGACATGAAAACTGGTTGAACGGAGTTCCTTTTCGTCGGAGACATCGCCGGAAACATAATAGGGAATACCGCAGCCGCCATAAGAGATAAGGTTGTCCATATCTATAATGGTGATTTTTGCTTCTGGGTTTAATCTCCGCAGACGACAGGCCGTTTTGGGCCCGGCCGCCACAGCGCCGATGATTACAATGTTTTCAGCCATTATATCCCTCCTGTTAGATTTTATCATTTTATTGTTGGAATCAAAAGCCGGGAAAAACAAAATCAGTTCCCTTTGTGCTGTAAGTTTATTGGCATCAAGGCTGGTTCTTAACCGGACAATATTATTATAAGGTGTGCTGGAATTTTTATGAGTTCAGCAGGTGTAAGAATCACCTTGAATTCATATACTGCAAATATTGGGGATGTCAATTTATCCGCTAAAAAAATATGTTAATGACTCGGTTATAATCGGGCCGCAAGTTTATATGGTACTACTATGTATGAAGAGGCCTGCCATATAAAGAAAAATATTTTTGTTGACAAAGAAACAATCGGTGGTAAATTCATTCGCTGAATTGGTATTCATTTTATAATTGTTTTGTTGTCAGGTAAGTCATCAGTCCTGCACGGGGCTGTTTCTTGTTTGACGATTAGGCGTTTTTATTTAATTTTATATCCTAAGGAGGAAACGCAAGATGTCTAAGCATGATACGCCCTTATTGGACGAACTCGAGAAAGGCCCATGGCCGAGCTTTGTCAGCGACATCAAACGCCAGGCT
>JAJSAA010000022.1 GCA_024274995.1 Deltaproteobacteria bacterium | reverse complement strand
GGTTTGATGAATATCGGCCAGGTTATATTTAATTCTAACTGTTTAGTTGCACTCCATATCGGAGCAGTTAAAACAGCTCGGCGTTTAGGGCAGTTTACAGTCACACCTAAATAGTTACTATTTGTTGGTGAATGGACTGAGGTGCTGGTGAACCATTACAACAAACTATCGCAAGAGGGGAATAATAATGCCTGAAAAATACAGGCGTATTGCCATTGTAACTGGAGCTACATCTGGTATCGGTGAGGCCACAGTAAGAAAATTTATGGCTGCCGGCTTTGGGGTAGTGGGAAACGGGCGCAAGGCCGCAAAACTAACTGAGCTTGAAAATGAATTCGGTTCGGCATTCAGTGGTGTCGCGGGTGATGCTGCTGACAACACCGTGTTAGAGGAACTTTTTGTATCAGCCAATGAGCATTTTGGTAAACCAGCTGATCTTGTTGTTGCCAATGCGGGGCGGGGGCTGGGGGGATCAGTCACTGATACCGACTTGTCGCAGTTCGAGGATCTCTTAAAAATAAATGTGACTGGCACCCTGGCGCTTATTCAAAAAGCCGCGCGAAGAATGGTGAAAGCGCAGCAAAATTCTTATCCCGAGTCAGCCGCCGATATTGTTATTATCGGATCAGTTGTCGGGCGGCACATATCTCCCTTCAGCGCTGCTTATGGAGCTTCAAAATTTGCTGTACACGCACTGGCTGAAGCTCTGCGGCGCGAAGTCGGGCCTGAAGGGGTTCGTGTCTCTCTCGTTGAGCCGGGGCTGGTGCTTAGCGGCTTTCAGGCGGGCGCGGGCTACAGTGATAAAATGGTACAGAATTTTGATGATAAATTCGGGCCGCTTCTAATGGGAGATGATATCGCAAACGCCATATATTATATTGTCACTCAACCGCCCCATGTACACATAAGTGATATTATTGTTCGTCCCACCCGCGAGGATTATCCTTGATTGCGGGGTAATTACCGGCACTTTCAGACATCAGACTGAATATTTATAAAATAATAAATAGGGGAGGTTGAATCATGGCTGAAGCACTGACCAAAAAAGAAGTTACAGCAATGAACGCATATTGGCGGGCGGCGAATTTTCTCTCTGTCGGCCAGATTTACCTCTACGACAACCCCCTTTTAAAAGAACCGTTGCAGGCGGAGCACATTAAACTACGCCTGCTTGGCCACTGGGGAACGACGCCGGGGCTTAATTTTATTTATGTCCATTTGAACCGCCTGATCAAGAAATATGATTTGAACATGATCTATATTGCCGGCCCCGGACACGGGGGGCCGGGACTGGTGGCCAACACCTATCTTGAAGGAACCTACAGTGAGGTGTATCCTAATATCTCCCGTGATGCCGAAGGGCTGAAAAAACTCTGCCGACAGTTTTCATTCCCCGGCGGTATTCCCAGTCACGCGGCTCCTGAAACACCGGGTTCCATTAACGAAGGCGGCGAACTTGGCTACTCGCTGGCGCACGCCTATGGGGCTGTCTTTGACAACCCGGATCTGCTGGCTGCCTGTGTGGTAGGGGACGGGGAGGCAGAAACCGGCCCCCTGGCTACCAGCTGGCATTCAAATAAATTTTTAAATCCCGTCCATGATGGCGCTGTCCTGCCGATTCTGCATCTGAACGGTTACAAGATCGCCAATCCCACGGTTCTGGCGCGGATCAGCCATGATGAGCTGGATCAGCTTTTTCGCGGTTACGGCTATCGTCCCTATTTTGTCGAGGGCAGTGATCCTCTCAAGGTTCATCAGCAGTTAGCGGCAACCCTTGATACGGTTGTTGCCGAGATCAGGCAAATTCAAGATGAGGCCCGCGCTCACGGCTTCAGCAAACGGCCGGCCTGGCAGATGATTATTTTCCGTACTCCCAAGGGTTGGACCGGCCCCAAGGAGGTTGACGGTCTGCCCGTAGAAGGCACTTGGCGGGCTCACCAGGTGCCATTATCTGCGCCGGCGACTAACCCTGAGCACCTTACACTATTGGAGCAATGGTTGCGAAGTTACCGCCCGGAAGAACTTTTTGATACCAACGGCAGGCTGATTGCCGAACTGGCCGAGCTGGCGCCTGAGGGTGAACGGCGTATGGGGGCTAACCCCCATGCCAACGGCGGGCTTCTGCTACATGATTTAAAGATGCCTGATTTCAGGGATCATGCCGTGGCCGTACCGCAACCGGGCCGGACTCTGGCCGAGGCAACCCGGATCATGGGGGCCTTTGTGCGTGACGTGATGAAACTTAACTGGGAAAATCGCAATTTTCGGGTTATGGGGCCAGACGAGACGGCCTCGAATCGTCTGACCCATCTTTTTGATATCACCGAGCGGGTCTCAACTGCCGAAATCTTAGAAACGGATGTTCACATCTCTGCCGACGGCCGAGTGATGGAGGTGTTGAGTGAACATCTCTGTCAGGGGTGGCTGGAAGGCTATCTGCTTACGGGCCGTCACGGCCTGTTTTCCTGCTATGAGGCCTTTATCCACATTATTGACTCGATGTTCAACCAGCATGCCAAGTGGTTGAAGGTTACCCGTAACATCCCCTGGCGGCGCCCCGTTGCTTCGCTGAATTACCTGTTGACCTCGCATGTCTGGCGGCAGGATCATAATGGTTTCAGCCACCAGGATCCCGGTTTTATTGATCATGTAGTGAACAAAAAAGCGGAGACCATCCGTGTTTATCTGCCACCTGACGCTAATACCCTCCTGTCCGTGACCGACCATTGTCTGCGCAGCCGTGATAAAATCAATGTCATTGTCGCCGGTAAGCAGCCGGAGTTGCAGTGGCTGGACATGGAGTCGGCTGTTAGGCACTGCGCGGCCGGACTTGGCATCTGGAAATGGGCCAGTAACGATGAGGACGGTAATCCTGATGTGGTTATGGCATGTGCTGGTGATGTTCCTACTCTGGAGACCCTGGCGGCAGTCGAGATTTTACGCCAGCACTTCCCTGATCTGAAAATCCGCGTCATCAACGTGGTGAACCTGATGACGCTGCAGCCGCAGAGTGAACATCCTCATGGCCTCTCGGACAGGGATTTCGACGTACTGTTCACCACGGATAAACCCATTATTTTCGCCTTCCACGGTTATCCATGGCTGATTCACCGCCTGACCTACCGCCGTACAAATCACCAGCAGCTGCATGTCCGCGGCTACAAGGAAGAGGGTACGACCACCACACCTTTTGACATGGTAGTTTTGAATGATCTTGATCGTTTCCATCTGGTGAGCGATGTCATAGACCGGGTGCCGAGTCTGGGCTCCAGAGCGGCCTATGCCAAGCAGTTTCTGCGTGATAAACTGCAGGATCATAAGGAGTATATCCGCCAGCATGGTGAAGATATGCCGGAGATCCGTAATTGGCGGTGGAGCGGGGATTACGGATACCGCGGACAAGGAAGAGACGGTATAAAGCAGGAGTAGCTTGTGAACAGAGAGAGGGGTGGGGGGCGAATCTTTAAATGTATCCCCTCCCCCTGGGTCAGGAAAGTTGCGGGTTGTTATGGCTGAAAATCGTCCGGTACGTATGCCGGGCGATCATCAGTTCCTCATCCGTCGGTATAACCATAACCCGACAGGAGCTGTCGGCAGTAGAAATAGTATCGGCATGGCACTCATTGAGCGCCGGGTCGAGCCGAATACCGAGATAGGCGAGCCCCTGGCAGACGTTGTGACGGATTGGCGCGGCCTTTTCGCCTATACCACCGGTAAAGATAATCTTCTCCAGGCCCTCAAGTACGGCTGCCAGCGCCCCGATATGTTTACGTATATGGTAGCAAAACATCTCAACTGCCTGGGCAGCATGGGGTTCACTGTTTCTTCTTGCCAGCAGGGTCTCCATGTCGGAGCTGATTTCCGAGACTCCAAGGAGGCCCGATTGATGATTGACAAGTTTCTCAATCTCGGCAACGCTTCGGGATTTCTCTCTGAATAGATAGAGGAGGAGGCCCGGATCGAGATCCCCGCAGCGGGTTCCCATCATCAGACCGCCGGTCGGGGTAAAGCCCATGGTGGTGTCTAAGGGCCGGCCGTCCAGAATGGCAGCCATACTGGCACCGTTGCCAAGATGGGCGATAATTGTCCGGCCCTTAGCGGCTTCTTCACCGAGAACATCAAGAATATACTCATAAGACAGGCCGTGAAAGCCGTATTTGCGCACACCATGGTGCCAGAGATCACGCGGCAGAGGAAAACGCTGGGCCATCTCCGGCATTCGCCGATGAAAGGCGGTGTCGAAACAGGCGACCTGGGGTATTTCTGGAAAACGCTGGGATATGGATTTAATTCCCTGAAGCTCCGCCGGCAGATGAAGGGGGGCGAAGGCCGTCAATTTTTTCAGGGCCGCAAGCAGCGGCAAGTCCACGATCATGGGGGAATCGTATTCCCTGCCGCCATGTACCAGCCGATGCCCAACTGCTTCGGGCCGGGGAAGACGCAGGTTGCCAAGGGTATCCAGAGTGCTGTGAATAGCAATATTGTGGTCGGCAAAGCCGCACTTCAACTCAGCCAGGAGTTCATGCCCGGCCCCGAAGACTCGGAGCAAACCAGTCGGTAAGCCGATACGTTCAACCGCCCCACGAGCAATAAGACTTTCGTTTGGGCCCCGGCATTGAAAAAGGGCAAATTTAATGGAGGATGAACCACCGTTAAAACAGAGGATTACACGCCCATCGTGTGATTCAGCCATGTTCATTGATTCTCCTGATCTGCCGCCTTGCCGAACCAGCCATATTTCTGCTTATGCCTGATTATAATCAGATATTAAGCGGGCAAATATCTTACAATAAATATTCTTTATGAATAGAGCCCGTCAATACGGGGAGGAAGAAAAGAGTAAGTATTGAGACTGAAAAACAGGCTATCATCAACCAGGCAGCCTTTTTGCCTTGCCAACCGTGGAAACGCCGCAGGTGCAGGAGCAGACCCAGGAGCAGCCAGGTTATAAGTGACCAGTTTTCAATGGGATCCCAGCTCCAGTAACTGCCCCAGCTCTGCTCCGCCCAGGCCGCTCCAGCCACAATCATAATCCCCCAGAGGATAAAGGCGAAGCCGGCATATTTATAGTTGCAGGCGTCAAGCACCGGCAGAGAAGGTAGCTTGCTGGACGGCGGGCGTTTTTCCTGCCACAAGTATAGTATTGCGGAACTTATGGCGATAAAGAAAGCTCCCATGGCCGGGATAATGGAGGTTACATGGATAGCGAACCATATGCCGTTAAAGGTAGCTGGAGGCCTGATTCCGGTCTCGGCAGGCAGGAATAATTGAGCTGCCATTAATACCAGGGCTCCAGGTAGAAGGATGGTGCCAATACCACGCAAACGGGTCGATTTGGCGCTGAACAGCAAAAACATGCCTATGGTACCGTAGGCGAGAACAGAGAGTGATTCATCTTTTTGAAGATAAGGGCCGTGACCAACGGTTAGCCATCTGGCACCGAGGGCGAGAGTGTGAGGGAGCATGCCGGTAGCAGCCAGCCAGAAACCTATCTTGAGGCTTTTCGTCTTGCCGCTCCTGAGACCATGAAAGAAAAAGCCGCTTGCCGAAAGATATAAAGATACCGCGAGCCAGTGAGCGACGGCAGTTAAGATAAGTAGATGTCGGTGGTCGGGGAGTGTCAGGGTCATTGAACGAGTGCCGCCGCCTGAAGTTCGATTGCAATTTCTTGTAATTCCAGGCCAAAAAGGGCCTGGAATCTCCTGGTTCGGCCGCTGATAGAGATTTGTCGTAAGTACTCAGCTCCTCCCCTTTGCCGCTGGGGCCTGACCGGGCTGATTTGTATACAGGCCACCTTAACCGGCAGGGCGTACAGCAGAAAGGCCCCTGCAATGCATAATCCGAATCCTGCGTATAGTAAAGGAATTCCATAGCTTTTGGCAAAAATGATTCCAGTCCAGTAGGATACCTTGTTAAAGGTCAGGGTATCGCCCATGGGCAGCGCAATGCTCTGTCCGGGAAGCAGTCTGGTTTTGAGCGGCGGCATCTCCGGGACGCTGACCGCAAGGTCGGCACTGGGTGAGGTCAAAAGCATGGATGGTTTTGACCTATCGGGGTGAAAGTTGATATGCAACCGGTAAACGGTGGTGGGAATTGTCATATCATATAATACCGCCTCGTTGGGACGGGCGGGAGCGGCCAGCAGGATATGGGCGAGAATCGGATGGCTACTTTTGCTGTTTAAAAGTAAATCAAGGGCGTAACCATAGTCGCCGGACAGAAAAAGTTTGATTCCATTTATATAGCCTGGATGGTTAATGCTGATTGGTATAATGCGGCTTTTTCCGCCGCCTGAGGTAACGCTTACTGTGCTGCGGATAGTTTTTACCTGGCCGCTGTTCCAATAGCGGGGCTGGAAACCGGCAAGGCGGGCCGTTAATCTCGGGGTAAAGGCCCCGGCCAGGGCCCCGGTTCTGGTAGTTGCCCACTTGCCGGTCTGCCCGGTAAAGGTCTCGCCCACAGTGAGGATGGCAAGGCCCCTCTGCTGCAGGCTGGCGTTCCAAAGTCCAGCCAATATAATACAGAGCAGACCCAGATGAAAAACAACTCCACCCCATTTGCCGGCCTTGTTTTTAATGAAAATTAAATTATCAGGAGATGCCCCGGCCGCGAAGGGCCGGTAACCCCGTTGCCGCATGACTCGCCTTAGTATTTTTTCTGTTACATTCGCGCGGCAGGAGGGGTCAGGCTTAGGGTTCGTTTTGCTGTCGGGGCTTAATTTCTGCGCCCTCAGCGCTCTTTTAATCTGGTAATAGAGTGAGCAAGTCAGGCTACAGGCAATTATGCCAATCAGAGTTAGAAACCAGACGGAGGTGTATATTCGGTCAAGCTGCAACAGCCTGATTAAGACAAACTTAAATGGATTGGCGGCCTGCCAGGCGGCCAGAAAACGTGGGGTTTTGTCCACGCTCTGTGGAATGATTGTGCCCATGAGGCTGGCAGTACCTACAGCGCCCATCATGGCAATAATGGTGAACGGTGAAAGTAGAAAACGAATCAGATGTCTCATGGGAGGTATGTTAATGCGGCCATCCACAGGTCGCCTGGCAGTCACCATAATAATATGAGCCGGTATTAAAGGTGAATTTGGTAACTTTGGCCTGACCGTTATAGTTGTACGGTGCCGGGTCGCTGGCATAGGCGATAAGCCGTTGATGCTTGCTGCCGTGCGGCACGGCGCTATGGCAGTAAACACAAGGGAAATTATAGTGATAGCTTTGGGTGTGGACGTTGTTGCCGCCCGATGAGTCGGTACTGGATGACCATAAAAAATGCCCCCAGTTGCCGCCTCCAGTATTGCTGCCGCTCAGGGTATGACACAATTTACAGAAGATTCCACTATTGCTCAGGTCGCTTAATTTCCAAAGGGTAGTGCCATCCGCTTGCGTTGGCCATGAGCCCCACTTCAGGAGATACTTATTGCTTGAGCCGTGAGGGCCGTCCGGTTTGTTCGAATCGGTATCGCCGTGACAATCGGAACAGTACATAGTCTGGTTGCCTGGGTTACTGTTCCAAGGGGGGCCAAGGCGGGAGGCTAACAATGGATTAGCGTTGCCGAGGTTAGCCGTGGTAATGACCGGATGATATGAGGCGTTGGCCGGATTAAATTCCATGGCCTGGTCGGTTACACTTGACAAACCAGAGGGAGAATCAGAAACGGAGTAAGAGCCGTTACCGGTATTAAAGGCATAGTTAGAGTGACATTTAAGACAGACCTGATACTCCTTAACAGCCGGTTTTTTCTCCGTGAAGTTGGTGGGAACGGCCCAGGCTGTCCCAAAAGTTGGTTCCACGCCCCAAACCCCCTTGAGAACATTTGAAACGAGGTTGTTATTTTGGGGATTGTTGGTGTCAAAGCTCTGAGTGCCAGGTTGGGCTACATGCGGATTATGGCAGTCTGTGCATTCCACATGCCGCAGAGAGCCGCGAAATGGAGCGCCGTTCTGGCCGGATTCCAGTTTGCTCAGGGTGTGACGGCCTGAATAGAGAGAAACCGGATGGCGGTATGTCTCGTTAAACTGGCTCAGGATATCCCGGGAGCTGCCCCCGGCGGCGCTGCCGTTGTGGCAGGTGAAACAGAGTTTCTCTTCTGGACTGAAAACCATGGCGGCGTTGGGCCCCGGCGGTGAGGTCGGTGCCGGTTCACTACCTTCCAGGCTGGCATGCTGCTCATGGCAGTGGGCGCAGTTGCCGGTCGCAAAAGCGTCATACTTGCTGTCGATGGTGGAACGGTTGACGCCAGTACTGCTGTTGCCGTGTGCGGAAGAGCTGTAGGCTCCGGCCTGAACCTTGGCGGCGGGAAGCAGAAAAAGACAGAAAACGCCGACCAGCGAGGACAAGCCAAGAAGCCGGCAGGCCTTGCTCCGGGTGCTCTGAAAGATGTTCAGCAGGCGGGAAAAAACGTTTTTTGAGGCTTTATTATCTCCAGCGGGTAATTGGATTAACTCGGCGATTCGAGCTGAACAGCTACAGGGCTTATCGTCCCGGCCGATGAGATCGTCAGTGATTCTTGTAACTGATTCTGATTCCATTGGCATCATCCCCGCCCAATCCGTTTAGACAGTTTTTTATAAATGCTGTCTAATCGTTTCAGGTTTCTTTTTAGTAAAAAATTAGTCATCTGGGTGATAATCTCACCGCCGTGGGCCCCGCTGATGGCCTCGGCATCAAGTTT
>JAJSAA010000021.1 GCA_024274995.1 Deltaproteobacteria bacterium | reverse complement strand
TAAAAATCGGATCACCCCAGGTGGCGTCATTGACATTCTGAGCCAGGAACGGGAACTCCATCATCTTAATCAATTCCTGTACCCTGTCCTCGCCATAGGTAAACTCCCAATGGCCGGTAATGGCCTCACACTTCATCTGATTCAACACCCGCACCATATCCTCGCCTCTGGTCCAGAGACTGGTAGCAGAGCCCTGCAGGGTATCGCCGGTATCGACGTAAAGAACCTTGCCGGGTCGTTCGGCGCGGATTTGCTTAATCAGGCTCATAATATAGGCGTAGCCGCCCATCTTGCCAAATTCCTTAGCCAGAGCGCTGTAGTCATCACAGGTATAAGCGTAGGCATCCATGGTGTCCGGCTGCAAGCCGTAATACTTCAGCAATTTCCTGCCGGTCAGATGAGGCGGCTTGCCCGCCGCCTTACCAACCCCTATATTAGAGTCCGGTTCCCGGTAATACATGGGAACCAGCTGAGCATGACTGTCCGTGGTATGCAGAATAGTCACGTCGCCTTTGGGAGTGAAGCGCAGCAAATTTTCCGGCGTCAGCCCTTTGGCCAGGGCCTGACCCGAGGGTAAAAGGCTGCTGCCGGCGGCCAAACCGGCCATCTGGATAAAATCCCGCCTTGATAAACGCATGATATTCTCTCCTTCCTTAACTGCTCGGCTTTATAAAAAAGGTAACTGTTCAGCAGCACCCCATCTCGGAGTCTACGCTTACCTTGCCCATTTAGGACTTCTCGAATACCAAAGTATGCTTCGAAGTCCTAAATAAACGAACCTGGAGCACTGCTGAACAGTTACGCTCCGGGGTTTTCGTCACTTTTAGGCATCACGCTGAATAGTTACAAAAAAAAGTAAAAGATAATTAGACCAACCCTGGGGAACTGACTTTACATCCTCATCCCCGGCACCTGAATAAGATCTCCGTTGTTGATATAGGTCAGATAGAGTTCCATATTCCGTAAGATTTCACTCTGCTGCGGCGGCCGTTTGGCGCGCATATTTTTTAAGCATCCCCGGAAACGCCTCTGCAACGATCCGGTCTTGCCCCATTTCAACCGGTAAGACGGCCAATGGTCGGCGTGGTGCTTGTTGTTGGAAATCAGATTTGAGCGCGCCTTGTAACCGGCGTACTGCACATGACAAATGGCGCAACTGAAATTCAACTGTCCCTGGCGTTTATAATAGGCGATCTTCCCCTTCTCGAAAAAAGACTGGGCCGGGCCGGCTATACTCACCTTAATCGGCATGCCGTTGGAAAGAGATTTTATATACATGGTCAGGGCTAACTGATCGTAGGATTCATACTTCAGGGGCTTGGCCCCCATCTGTTTCTGACGGCAGGTATTGATCTGGAGGGCAAAGGTCATAATTCCAGACAGCTTGGCGTCATAGCGGGGATAGGTTGTGGCCGCACCCTTGAGCTTTAAGGCGTCCTTGCCGTGGCAACTGGCGCAGGACTTGCCCTTGCTGCCCTCAACCTTATTGGCGAGGTCTTTCCCGTCATCCAATAAAAAATCGGCAGGATTGCCCTCCTCGGCCATCCGGGCGGTGGTATCTCCGTAATAGGCCTCGTAGCGTTTATGATATTCTGCGTAAGACATACTGGGCGTCAGTTCTTCAATCGTTGTTCCCGCCTTATTATCCGCCGCCCACGCCCCGCCCGGCGAGAAACCGGACAACCACGTAACCGCCAGCACAAGGACGGCGCAGGTAAGAACTTCGTGCAAATTCAATATTTTCTTAATCATTTTTTCATTACCTCTCTGTCAAATTACCGCAGGTGATTCCCTCGTTTTACTGAGGTTTAACCTGCACGGTTTTTTCATACACCCCACCCTTAATATCCTTCCAGACAATCTTCAGCGGCGCCTCTTTGTCGGCCTTGACATAGAAGGACATAAAGGGATTGGTGCTCACCGCCATCGTCCACTTGGCGCGGCTTATCAAGGTACCGCCATAATAAACGCTCACCTCATCTATATAAAAGGCTGGCACCTTCCGCTTGGTTGCCTTATCCTTTCTAAAGCCGGTTTCCATGGGGTGAATAATCAGGGTTTTAACGTCAATTACCTGCCCCTTGTGAATGGTGCGGGGCAGTCTGATCTTTATTCTTCCTATTCCGTGAGGCATTTTAAATCTCCTTGTCTGTTAGTCATTAATTGATTGTCACAGTCAGCCCTTGATGGAACCTTAACCGCCGCAGCCCCCGATGGTAACCTTTACGGTCTTTGTGCTACCGTACAGTTTTCCATTGCTGTCTTCCAGGATCGTCCGCACCCGTGAGGTCTTCCGCATCTTGATACGCAGAGAGAGAGCGGCCTTGCCGTTGGCCGGCGTTAAGTCCATGCTGGCTATAAAAGGGTCGAGGTTATTATCCACGAAAATGTAGATCTTCTTGACATAATTTCCGGGCTCCATGGGCAGATCTGAACTGATATTAATTGGCACTACGGCCCCGTTCTCGGCAATAATCGGGGTCTTCATAACCACATGAGACATCTCCACCTTACGGCCGCCAAAGGTTGATTCAAGCTTCTCCTTGATACCCGCCGGAGCCGCCTGAGCTTCACCTGGCCCCAGCGCCCCCATAAGGCCGCCCAACGACCCCTTCTGGGAGGGGATAAACGTGGATAGGGCGCTTACGGAAAGAAGGGCAGCCGAGACAAAGCCGGTTCTCTTCAAAAACTCTCTTCTTGAATTTGAAAAATCATTATCTTTCATTTATATCTCCTTACCTGATTTTTTTTATGATGATAAACAGATGCCAGACACCTATTTCTTTAAAGTGTAGAGATAGGTTACAAGATCATCAATCTGCTCCGGCGTTAAAATTTTGTTCGTTCCAAAAGGCGGCATAATAGTACCGGGATTAAACTTCCTGGCATCCCTGATCCATTGAACCACCTCCTTCCTGTCCGCCATGGTGTACTCCTGCATAGACTCAACCAGGTTCGGGCCGATATTGCCGGGCGACTCCACACCTGGCAGATAATGACAGGCGACGCAATTCCCCAGTTTGCGGGTCTTGGCAATTTTTTCGCCCTTTTTCGCGTTACCGGCCTGAGCTGACAGCGGCAGGGCCGCGATCATAAAAACAATTACCGCAGCCGCCGCCCACAGCCCGGCCTTTCCTCTTCCTTTACCCCTGTCCATAGCCATAGAAAGCCTCCTTTTCTTTTTTTTGTCTTCACTTTTCATTAAAAAACTACAGTCCTGCCGCCTCATGGCAGCTCTTTTCCTCTCGCATCCCCGGCAGGTAGCGGCAGATCACGTCCAAAAAATCCTGCCGGTTCAAGGCCCCCGGAATTCTTAAAAGCTCCTTTCCCGCCACCGACATAAAGATGATAGTCGGAGTTCCATAGACCTTGAATTTTTTCGCGGCCTCAACCCCGGACTGCCTTAGAAAGCTGATACGCTTACGGCCCTGGATATTAATCCGGATGATTTTGGCATGCCTGCGGAGCAGGCCATCCATGTCCGGCTCCCGCAGAACTTTCTCCATCCTGGCACACCAGGGACAACCAACATAATAAAAATACAACATCCTGGTTTCAGCGGCGCAAGCCTGAGAGACGATGAGAAAAAGCAGGGCGACGGCCCAGATGAGGATCAGGGAAGACTGTTTCATGCCTGCATAGGATTGCAAGCGGCATGCCAATCATTTAAGGGCTATAAACGCCGGAAACTGTCCATTTCCGAACATCTTGGCCTTTTTTTATGTCCTTAAATGTCCATCTCCCCCATGGGGAGAGGTTAGAGAAATGAGAAATATATGAGAAATGATCGAGGCAGGATGAGCCTGCTATGAAGAAGAGAGGGAACTGATAGAGTAGCGAAACCCGGAGAGCAAGACAAGGCCACGCCGGTGGCAAAGATCAGATCAACAGTTCATGGGCCGGAACCATACCAACGCGGCCGAAGTAGCAAAAGCATGGCCGGAAGTTTATCGGCGGTTAATGGCGGCGGCCATACAACCGGCTCCAAAGCCGTTATCAATATTAACCACCGCGATTCCCGGCGCACAGCTGTTAAGCATACCCATAAGAGCCGCTACTCCGCCGAGCCCCGTACCATAACCCACACTGGTGGGCAGCGCCAGAACCGGCTTATCCACCAGCCCCCCCACCACGCTGGGCAAAGCCCCTTCCATACCCGCCGTCACCACAAAGACGGCGGCCGTCTCCAGTAAATCACGGTGGGCCATGAGGCGATGAATACCGGCAACCCCGACATCAAAGACCCTAACTACCTGATGTCCGAGGCATTCGGCAGTCAGGGCAGCCTCTTCGGCGATGGGGACATCGGAGGTTCCGGCCGCCAGCACCGCGATTACTCCCCGTCCCTGGTCAGACAGAATTTTATCCTGATTACCAACCAGCATCCGGGCCTCCCGATAATATCTCAAGGCTGGAAGCCGTTCCTGTACGGCTTGGGCCTTGGCCGCATCCACCCTGGTCGCCATAACCACAAAGGGCCTTGCCAGCATCTGGCGGGAAATATCGGCAATTTGACCAGCATCCTTATTCTCCGCGAATATAACCTCGGGGACAGCGGTTCTCGCCTGACGCTGGTAATCAATATTCACGCTGCTACAGACCATAGCTCCATGAGCGGTGAGGGCGGCAAAGGCATCGGCGACAGCCAGTCTGCCGGCCCTCACCTGGGCCAGCAGTTTTTTTATATTGTCCTGCCGCATGTCAACCAGCCCCTCCTTACCACTCAAAACGGCAGGTGCCGTTCAAAGCGTTTACCGCCGTCAGTTTCACCATCACCACATCACCGAGTTCATGTTTCACCCCCTGATTCGCCGGCAGCTCGGTCTGGAGGAGAAAATCCTGAATTACCACCTGTACCTTACCATGCAGCCGATCCAGCACAAAGGCGGCCATCCGTTCGCCCTTGCGGGACTCAAGATATTTCAAGAGCCAGTATCTTTGCCGCTGCTGACGAACAAGATTCAAGCGGGACTGAACACCAGCCATAATCCCGGCGTAACCCTTTAAATCATTTTCGGTGAACAGGGCCCCTTTACCGGCCAGAATGGCACTTATCTGCAATTGAATAATCAGATCAAGAAGACGCCTGATGGGTGAGGTGGTAGTGGTATATTGCTCGACCCCGACCCCCTCATGGCGCTTGGGGACAGTCCCGAGATTGCCCCGCGACAGAAAACGGCGCTGACGGAAGAGTATAAAGAGATCATCCTGGGGCGGAAATTTAAAAAAGCGTTTACGGGGCGGCCCCTGCGAACGATACAGTCCAGGTTCCTGACGATTGGCCAGAAAACCAGCCGCCAGACTGTTGGCCAGAACCATAAATTCCGCCACCATGAGACGCATGGTACCGTCCACATCCTCAAGATGTACCTCTTTCACCTCATTATCAACTAATTTAAGCACCACATCCGGCACCGGAATCAGCATGGCCCCTGCCTCCACCCGCTTATCGCGCAGATGCCGGCTGAGCATTACCAGATCACCAAGCTCCTGGTCAACCGCTAATAAATCCTCGGCCTCCTGATAGGATAACTGCCGCCGTACCCGAACCATACTGCGGACAATTTTCTTATTCAACACCTGGCCGCTGGCATCAAGAGTAACCATAAAACTTAAAGCTGGCCGCTCCTCAGCCTCCAGGAGACTGAAAGCCCCTTCGGATAAAACCGGCGGCAGCATGGGTACCATACCGTCGGGAAAATAAAGGGAGGTAGTCCGCTCACAGGCGGCGGCAAAAAGGGCTGTTCCCGGTTTGACAAAAGCGGCTACATCAGCAATATGGATACCAGCCTCAAAATTGCCATCCTCAAGACGGCGGACATGGAGGGCATCATCAAAATCACGGGTTGACGGCCCGTCAACGGTTATGAGGGGCAGATCACGCAGATCAACCCGGCCCTCAGCATCAGCTGCGGGGACCGGAGAGGCGGCAATCTCAGCGGCCTGGGCCATGGCCTCGGAACTGAACTCCACCGGCAGTTGATAACGGAGTAGAGGAATATTCTCGTCCGCCGTCCAGTAACCAGCCTTGACAAGGAAATGAAATACGGCGTGCGGGGCGGTAAGACCGGCCCGTTTAATTAATTCGCGGGCCAGGGTAAAATCGGCCGCCTCCTTGTCAAAGAGATAATATTCACTTAAAGTCCGCAGACAATCGGGGGATATTTCAACCTCCTCTCCGGCCATCAGGCGCTCCAGGGCAGCGGCACTGGAGTTTAGAAACTCCTCTTTCTGCCGGGCCCTGGCCTCCTGCTCCCTGAGCTGCTCCACGGCCTCAAGGCTGTGGGCGTAAAGCCG
>JAJSAA010000299.1 GCA_024274995.1 Deltaproteobacteria bacterium | reverse complement strand
CGTCCTGGCGGCCTTGTGTTCCGCCGGGCCGGAGTCCTGCCCTCTGGCGATAATTTCAACATCGCCGGGTAATTCTGCCGCAATCCGTTCTAACTGCGAGCGGCGTAAGGGACGGGCATTGGCCTCAAGGGGCGGACGGTCAACGGTGTTAAGCTGGATTTTATCCGGTCTGATGCTGTCAACGGCACGTCCCAGGGCCTTAATGTCTTCTTCACTGTCATTTATCCCCTGACAGAGAAGAATCTCCAGCCATAATTTTCCTGGGTATTCGCCTTTAAATTTTTTAATTCCCTTGATGATTCTATCTATATTAAGCTCCGCTGCCGGCCGGTTCAGGGCCCGAAAGCTTGGCGGGCGGGCTGCGTCAAGAGAGGGGATGATTATATCGGCCGCCATGAGTTCCTGCCGAACCTCAGACCGGTGCAGCAACGAACCATTGGTGAGGACAGCCACCGGCCTGGAACTGTGATCCTTGATATGGCGGATAATTTGACCGATGCCGTTGTGAAGGGTAGGCTCACCACTGGCCGTAATAGTATATATATCTAATTTCGCTTCGCCTTCATCCGTCAGGTACTGATCTAACTCAGTGATAATATCGACGGTTGGGATGTATTCTCGCCGTTGGCAAGTTCTGATCTTTTGGCGGTTTATTTCGCAATACACACAGTTGAAGGTACAGAAGCCGGGGACGAGATCAATGCCTAAGGAGAAGCCGAGGCGGCGTGAGTTAACTGGCCCGAAGATATTCATGATTCGTAATCAGCTGGCGTGATGTCTAAAGGTACCATGATTTATATAACAGACTTTAAAAACCGGATACCAAATAAAGGGGGCGGATAATTCACTTTTGTAAATCGACATTAGACTATGAATCGTCAATTATTGATTCTTACCCAATATCAAGAGTAAAGAAACTACCATTATTTCCTGGGGATGTCAAGATTTAGCGCTTGACAGTGACCGGGATGGCACGTAAATTAGAACGATTTGTTACCGATTTGATTAAATTAATTCCCTCCTGGCCTGGCGGTAGCGAAGGGCCGTGGCCATCATTCATATAATCACAGGGAGATGTTAGATATGCGTAGTGATATTATTAAAAAAGGGTTAGAGCGGGCTCCGCATCGTTCCTTGATGAAGGCCATGGGCTATACTGACGAGGAAATATCCCGGCCGTTCATCGGCATTGCCCACGCCCACAACGAGATTATTCCCGGCCACATCCATCTCGACAAAATTCTGGAGGCGGTGAAGACCGGTGTCCGTATGGCCGGCGGCACTCCCATTGCCTTTGCCACCATAGGCGTCTGTGATGGTATCGCCATGGGTCATACCGGGATGAAGTACTCCCTGGCCAGCCGGGAGATTATTGCCGATTCGGTGGAGATTATGGGTATGGCTCATCCCTTTGATGCCATGGTTCTGATTCCAAATTGTGACAAGATTGTTCCCGGCATGCTCATGGCTATGCTGCGCTTGAATATTCCGGCTCTCATGGTTAGTGGCGGCCCTATGCTTACCGGCCGTT
>JAJSAA010000298.1 GCA_024274995.1 Deltaproteobacteria bacterium | reverse complement strand
GGGCAATGTGCCCCTCAAGACCTTTAAAGACGAACGCCATAAGGCGACTCTGCCCCCCTTGACCCTGCCGGCCGGACTCACCGTGCGGGATGCCCTCTATGATGTACTGCGCCTGGTCTCTGTCTGTTCCAAACGCTTTTTGACTAATAAGGTTGATCGGGCGGTCAGCGGCCTTGTCGCCCAACAGCAATGCTGCGGCCCGGTGCAGGCTCCGGTAAGCGATGTGGCGGTTATTGCCCAGGGCTACGATGATATCTGCGGTGCGGCCTGCGCCATTGGAGAACAGCCTAATAAGATGATTGCCGATCCTGAGGCCGGGGCTCGAATGGCCGTGGCCGAGTCTCTTACCAATTTGGTCTGGGCCCGGATTGACGGCCTGGAAACGGTAAAATGTTCGGCGAACTGGATGTGGGCTCCCAAGCTCCCCGGCGAGGGTGCCGCTCTCTACGATGCGGCGCTGGCCATGCGTGATGCCATGATTGCTTTGGGAATGGCGGTGGACGGCGGTAAGGACAGCCTCTCCATGGCCACCAGGGTAGGGGAGGAGACGGTGAAATCTCCCCGGCAGCTTGTAATATCGGCCTATTCCTCCATGGCTGATATTCGTAAGGTCATAACTCCGGATCTCAAGGCCCCTGGTAAATCCGCCCTCTGCTTCATTGATCTGGGGCAGGGGAAGACCCGCCTCGGCGGCTCGGCCCTGGCTCAGACTCAGGGGCAGATTGGCGCCGAACCGGCAGATATGGACGACCCGACAGTTCTGCGGCAGGGCTTCAGCGCGGTGCAGGAGTTGATTGACCACGATCTTATTCTCGCCGGTCATGACCGGAGCGACGGCGGTTTAATTACCACAATCCTTGAGATGGCCTTTGCCGGTAATTGCGGTGTGGTTCTGGAAATTGAGAACCCCGCTGCGGCGTTGGAATTTTTCTTTAATGAGGAATCCGGGCTGGTTGTGGAGTGCGCAATCCAGGATACGGCGGCCGTCCGGGAGATCGTTGTAAAACACGCTCTTACCCTCGTTGAGTTAGGCCGCACTACGGATGAGCAGGTTGTCATTACCTATAATCGGAAAAAGATTATTAACGAGGAAATGCCCCTTCTGCGCCAATGGTGGGAAGAAACCAGTTTCCAGCTTGAATGCCTGCAGATGAATGGCGATTCTGCCCTCGAGGAACGGCAGAACACCTATAAACGGCGCGGCCCCCAATATAATCTGCCTTTTGCCCCCTGTCTCACCACCGCTGACATAATAAATCAACCCGCCAAACCACAGGTGGCAATCCTGCGGGATGAGGGCAGTAACTCCGACCGGGAAATGGCCGCCGCCTTCTTTGCCGCCGGTTTTGAGCCCTGGGATATTACTATGACCGATCTGTTGAGCGGCCGGGTGCGGCTGGATAATTTCCGGGGTCTGGCCGCAGTGGGCGGCTTTTCTTACGCCGATGTCCCGGAGAGTGCCAAGGGCTGGGCTGCCACCATCCAGTTTAATCCTGACCTGCGCCGGATGTTTCTGGATTTTTACAAGCGGCCCGACACCTTCTCCCTTGGCGTCTGCAACGGCTGCCAGCTTTTTGCCCTTCTCGGCTGGGTGCCATGGCTCGACATCCCCGCCGAAAAGCAGCCCCGTTTTGTGAGAAACAATTCTGGTCGTTTTGAATCACGCTGGACAACGGTTAAAATTATGCCCAGTCCGGCTGTTATGCTGCAAGGTATGGAGGATATGATCTTTGGCATTCATGTCGATCACGGTGAGGGGCGGCTTGAGTTCCCGGAATCCGCCATGCTGGACGAAGTAATCAATAAGGGG